>JAOZTV010000210.1 GCA_029939015.1 Candidatus Aminicenantota bacterium | reverse complement strand
CCTGATATTTGACTTCTGGCAATTGATAGTGCTTTTTCATATTTTTCTTCTTTAATCAGTCTTGCAAATTTTTTTGAACCAAATATATTTGTTCTTTCACCAATATTGATAAAATTATTGATCTTGTCAATTTTTAATATTTCTAAACCACTTAAAACTGTTTCTTTTTTGGGTTTAGGCAAGATTCTTGCCTTCTTTGTTTCTATTAGTTTGGAAATTTTCTCAATATGTTTTGGTGTAGTTCCACAACAACCTCCAACAATATTTACAAGATTATGTTCAAGTATTTCTTCGATATACTTAGCCATTACTTCCGGACTTTCGTCATAATCACCAAACTGATTGGGTAAACCGGCATTTGGGTGAAGTGATATTTTAATTGGTGCAAGTTCAGACAATTGTTTAACATAGGGAAATATTTCTTTTGCGCCAAGGCTACAATTAATTCCAATGCTAAAAAGATCAAAATGTTTAATTGAATAGAAAAAGGCTTCAAGTGTCTGACCTGATAGAGTTCTACCGCTTGAGTCAACAATTGTGACAGATAGCATAATTGGGAGTTTTATCTGCTTTTCTTCAAATACTTCATTAATTGCAATTAAGACAGCCTTGGCATTTAAGGTGTCAAAAACGGTCTCAACCATTAAAAGGTCGGCACCACCATCAATAAGTCCCTCTATTTGAGGTTTATAGGCAAGACGCATCTGGTCAAAAGTGATTGCTCGAAAGCCGGGGTCTTCTACATCAGGTGACATAGAAAGTGTTTTGCCTGAAGGACCTATTGAACCTGCAACATATCTTGGCTTATCAGGTTTTGAAAATTTCGCAGTAGCAGAGGATGCAAGCCTTGCAGAGCTTAAATTCAATTCATAAACAAAATCTTCAAGTTTATAGTCTGACATTGATATGCCGTTTGCATTAAAGGTATTTGTCTCAATGATGTCTGCACCGGCCTCTAAATAATCTTCATGAATTTTTATTATATGTTTAGACTGTGTAATTGACAGGAGATCGTTATTTCCTTTCAGGTCAATTGGATGATCTTTGAATTTATTACCTCTAAAATCTGTTTCGGTAAGTGATAGTGTTTGAATAGCAGTTCCCATTGCTCCGTCAAGTAAGAGAATCTTGTTTGCAGGATATTCTATTTTTTTATTTTTCATTTGAAATAAAATATAGCCAATATTTACTGAATTGTCAACTTATAACGAATATCTTGGACATTTCGCTACAATTTTGATGAAAATTTTAGGTACTATTGAATATTAATTAATAATGTTATAAAATAAACTATTAAATTATGATAAGATGGAGTTAGTAATGGATAATATACCAATGATTTTAATATTGATAGGCTCAGTTTTTTTAGTAATGTCAATTTTAAAAACAATTAAGATTAAAGATATTGTTCCAAATGAGATAAAGGGTAAATGGGCAGTATCAATGGCTTTAATGATTTTCTTTCTTTTTGGATATATATTTGCTATTGTTAAATTTATCCTGAATTTAGATATTCCAATTGAATTTTTAACAGGTGCAATTTTTCTTGGTGGTGGTGTTTTTGTATATATAATAATTAACCTTACAAATGTAACTATTAAAACAATCGAGGACAAAGAGGTTGATCTCTGGTTATCAAAAGAAAAACTTAAAAGAAAACTGGCTGAACAGGATTAGAGTACAATATGGAAAGGAAAGAATTTGTAAAGATAAGAAAAAAATTAAAGAGGACCCAGATGGGTATGGCGGATCTTCTTGGAGTTTCAAAAAAGACTATCGAGAGCTATGAACAAGGCTTAAGAAATATCCCGGATAATATGAGTAGGATTACTTATTATCTCTTATTTAAACTTAATATGAATATGCTTGATGAGTCTGAATTATGTTGGAATAAAAATAAATGTCCAATACATATTAGAGACAAATGTATCGCCTGGACTGCAAAAGAAGGTTTTTTCTGCTGGTTTCTAAATTTAAAAACCTGTATGATCAGAAGATTAGACCCAAAGGACAAATGTGGGACTTGTTTTGAATGTGATTTTTTTAAAGATAATAGAAATAAAATTTTAGATACATAGTAGTAAAAAAAAAGTAAGGGGCTGTGGCGCAGCTGGGAGCGCGCTTGGATGGCATTCAAGAGGTCGTGGGTTCGATCCCCATCAGCTCCATATTTTATTTGACTTTTTGTTTTTGTTTAATATATAATACATATAGGAGAAATTGAATGGATATTAAATATATTAACCCTTTTATTGAATCGACTTTGAATAATCTTGAACAGATGGCTGCTCTAAAAGCAGAAAAAATGGATGTTACCGTTGTCAAAGAAGCTAAAACAAATGCGGATATTTCAGCTGTAATTGGTTTAAGTGGAGAAGTTACCGGCTCAGCTGTAATTTCGTTTCCAAAGGGGATTGCTCTTGCTGTTGCCTCTGCTATGTTTATGGAAGAATTAAAAGAGTTTAATGCAGACGTAAAGGATGCAATTGGTGAATTTGCAAATATTGTTGTAGGTAATGCAAGAAATAAACTTGTTGATGCAGGTTTGGATGTTACAATTTCTACACCAACAATTATTGTTGGCTCAAATCATGAGATTTCTCATCCTCAAAAGATTCCGTTTCTTGTTATCCCTTTTAAAACATCAATGGGAACTTTTCAGATAAATATTGGTATTAAAGAAGATAAAAAATAATTAGTTATTAATTGATAGTTTTTATTTATTAGTTTTAGAACCAATAAGTCTTGAAACTTAAAACTCAAAACTTAAAACTAAAAATTTGTAATTATCAAATATAGGAGAAAAAATGATAAATGCAACACAGGTAAGAAAAGGCAATATTATAAAATTAAATGATAAACTCTACAGAGTAGAATATGTTAAACATATAACCCCTGGTAAGGGTAATGCAATAGTTCAGACCAAGATAAGAGATCTTAATGATCTTACGATAAGGGACAATAGATTCAGATCAGTTGAAAAAGTTGAAAAGATTTCTCTTGAATCAAAAGAAATTTCTTTTTCATATCAGGATGGAGAGCAGTATATATTTATGGACAATGAAACTTACGATGAAATTAGTCTAAATAAAGACTTTCTCGGCGACATGGTATATTATCTAAATGAAGAAGTCGAATATGTATTTGATACCTTTGAAGGTAAACCTATGGGAATTACACCTCCAATGAGTATGGTATTTGAAGTTATAGAGACAGAACAATCTATAAAAGGTGCAACAGTTCAGGCTTCTTATAAACCTGCTAAATTGAGTAATGACCTTGAAGTAATGGTACCTGCCTTTATCGAGGTTGGTAGTATTATTAAAATAGACACAAGAGACGGTTCATATCAGGAAAGAGTTAAAAAATAAGGATATATAATGTCTTGGGATTTAATAGTTAAAGAAAAATTTGCTTCTGCCCATTTTCTGGAAAATTATGAGGGAAAATGTGAACGAATGCACGGGCATACTTTTCAAATTGAAGTTACATTTAATGTTAATGATCTTGATAAAGCAGGTATTGCGATAGATTTTACTCTGATAAAAGCATATTTAAAAGAAATACTTCCAGACCATCAAGTTTTAAACGATCTATATGACTTTTCCCCTTCAGCAGAAAATCTGTCCAGATATTTTTATTATAAAATTAAAGATAAATACCCCGTATCAAGTGTTATGATATGGGAATCAGAAAATGCAGGTGCTCGGTATAGTGAATAATATAGGCAATAGGCAATGAGGCAAAGAGTTAGTTCATACAAGCTTTTTAAAAGTTTTTATAATGATTTCTATTTGCCTCTCTGCCTACTTGCCTCCCTGCCTTAATTTTTTTAAATAAAATGCTTAAAATAAATGAAATATTTTTTTCTGCACAGGGTGAAGGTGTTAGGGTAGGGATACCTTCTTTATTTATTCGACTTTCGGGTTGTACTGCTAAATGTTCTTATTGTGATACTAAAGATAGTTGGGAAAAGGGTGACTTTATAAACGAAGAAGATATTCTTGAAACTGTAAATACATTTAAAAGTAAATATAAAGATTTTCAAGTTGTAATTACAGGTGGTGAACCTTATGAACAGGATATTAGATCCCTGGTTGCAAAATTAAAACAGAGCAATTTTTTTATTGCTATTGAAACAAATGGTAAGGATTTTTATGAACTTGATATTGACTGGTATGCCATTTCTCCAAAAGATGTTTTAGACTACAAAATAAACAAAAATTTAATAAATAAAATTAATGAAATGAAGCTGATAGTGAATGAAAATTTAACTTTGAATATAATTAAAGAAATCAGAAAAATAAGAGATGATTTTCCAATGTTCCTGCAACCTGATTTTTATAATCCACAAAGATATAAAGATGTTTATTCTTTGTATAAGGAATGTCTTAAATCAGGAATTAAAAATATTCGTTTAGGTTTTCAACTTCATAGATTATATGGGATAGAATGATGAGAAAGGATGTAAAATTGAAAAACATTTATATTGATCCAAGTGGTGGTATATCGGGGGATATTTTTACAGCATCATTAATATCTCTTGGAGCAGATAAGAATAAAGTAATTGATGCAATGCTTATGGCAGGTAAAAGACTTGGCAAAATTTCAATTGATACTGTTTTAACAGATGATAAAGCAAGTCAATTGAAGATTGAGCTTGAGCCATTCCATCCGCATATAAAGGCTGAAAATGCTAAAAAAATGCTTGATGAAATTTTTGTAGAGTTAAATATTGAAGCCAATTATAGAAAATTTGGTTATACTGTACTTAATATTCTAATTGAGGCTGAACAAAAGGCTCATTCAGAAAACAGTTTTTTAACAGACCATATTCATGATAATCTTGAAAAGTCCGACCATCACCACCATCATGGAAGTGGAACATATCTTCATGAAGCACAAGATATAATTATTGATATTATCGGTGCAGTTATAGGTTTACAATTATTGGAATTGAAAAATGAAGTAACTATGTTGGCACCGTTAAAAGTTGGAGGAGGAAGTATTAGCTTCTCTCATGGAACATTAACAGTTCCTGCTCCTGCAACAAAAAATATCTTAGGAAAACATAAAATAAATTGGCAGATGGGGCCAATTGATAAAGAAATCTGTACACCAACAGGTTCTGCCATTCTTGCTGCATTAAAACCTGAATTATCTATAGATAAAAAAGAATTTAATGAAAAAAACTATATAAAGGGAAGCTCAAGAGGAAGCAAAATATTCGATATACCACCATTTAAAATATATATCGATAAAAAGAGATGAAAAATGATAATTGAATTTTTAATATCAACAATAATAGTAGGAGTTTTAGGAGTTACGCTCATATTCACCTGTAAATCAAGTAAAAAAAAATTAGAAGAAGAACTGAAAATTAAAATTGATAAACTGGAAAAAACATATTCAGAAGAAAGAATACTTCATAATGAAGAAATCGCAAAACTAAGACAGAACTTGGAAGATATAAAAAAAGAATATTCGTCTAAGGCTGGAAAATCAAAGAGTATTTTGTATTAATTGATTAATAAGGCAAATAGGCAATGAGGCAGAGAGGCAAATAGTAAAATCTTAAAAGATATCCAATATGTCTATATCTAACTCTCTGCCT
>JAOZTV010000209.1 GCA_029939015.1 Candidatus Aminicenantota bacterium | reverse complement strand
ATATCCTCCGACAAAATATACAGCACAAGCTCTCATTTTTCAATTATTTGATGTTTTATTGTGGTTTAAAAAAATCGTTGATTCAGAATAAAAAAACTCCTGTCTAACACCAAAACTACTCAAAACTACTAATTAAAAAAGAAATCAAACGGTGACAAATTGTCACCAGTTGAAAATGCCAGCACAAGATAGAAAGAATGTACATACTGATGTAGCAAATATAAAATCTATTTTACGACTTGTTTTATTCTTTTTTAATAATCCAACTTTATAGAATAAGATTATTTGTTGTTATTGACTTTGGCATCTTATTTGCTTATTATTTAATAGGAATGAATATGAAAAGTAAAAATAGTGCTAGGGTATTGATTATTGATGATGATACGGGAGTCCTTCAGGCAGCAAAACTTTATTTAAAACAACATATTGAGTTTGTTGACATAAATGATAATCCTGAGGCAGTGATCTCAGGCTTAAAAGCTGATCAATATGATGTTATTTTTCTTGATATGAATTTTACCAGAGATGTAACAAGTGGAGAGGAAGGATTTTATTTTTTAAAAAAGATAAAAACAATTGATCCATCAATAGAGGTAATACTTATTACTGCTTATGGGGATGTAGAGCTTGCTGTAAGAGCTATAAAAGAGGGTGCAGCAGATTTTATTATAAAACCCTGGCAAAATGAAAAATTACTGGCTACTGTAGGTTCTGCGGTAAATCTAAATAGAGCAAAAAATAAAATAAAAACACTTCAATCTCAAAAAGAACAATTGATAGAAAACATTAATAAACCTTTCTATAATATGCTTGGAAACTCAGAATCTATAAAAGAAGTTATTAATATGATAAAAAAAGTATCAAAGACAGATGCTAATGTTTTGATCACAGGTGAAAATGGAACCGGAAAAGAACTTGTCTTTCGAGCAATTCATCGTGAGTCAAATAGAAGTAATGAGCCATTTATATCTGTGGATATGGGGGCTGTAAGTGATACTATTTTTGAAAGTGAATTATTCGGTCATATAAAGGGGTCATTTACAGATGCAATTAAGGATAGAATCGGGCATTTTGAAGTTGCCAGTGGTGGTACCTTGTTTTTAGATGAAATAGGAAACCTACCTCTTCCACTTCAGGCAAAGATACTGAGAGTTTTAGAAACCAGAGAGGTGAGGCGTTTAGGCTCTCATAAATCAATACCGATTGATATACGTTTAATATCAGCTACAAACATTGATATCAGACAAATGGTAAAAGAAAATAAGTTTAGAGAAGATCTCTTATATAGAATAAATACAATTGAAATACAGGTTCCACCTTTACGGGATAGAGAGCAGGATATTATTTTGCTTGCTGAAATCTTTTTAAAACAATTTTGTCTGAAATATAAAAAACCAGAAAAAAACTTATCTACAGAAACAAAAATAGAATTTTTAAATTACAGATGGCCTGGTAATGTCAGGGAGCTGAAACATTCTACAGAAAGAGCTGTAATTATGAGTGAAAATGATATTCTCAACCCGGATGATTTTTTCTTTTCTTCAAAAGAAGAATATGTAAACTTTGATGATCTTGACCTTGGAAATACTGAAAAAAAGATGATCTTGAAGGCTTTGAAAAAACATCAGAATAATATCTCAAAAACAGCCATAGAGCTTGGTTTATCGAGACCTGCACTTTATCGGAGAATTGAGAAATTTAATATAGCTCTTAGCTGAAATGAGTGATTATTATAAATGATAAATTATTTTAAAACATTCAGAATAAAAGTTTTAATAAAGATAAGCTTGATTTGTATCAATATTTTCATAAGTATCTTTTTGTATTATCAGTATCAAAATCTTCTTCTTACTGCTGGTTTTTTTATTTTACTTATTTACCAGATTATAAATCTTTTCAAACTTATGGATATAACCAACCGAAATTTTAAGCGCTTTCTTGAGGCAATTGAATATTCTGATTTTACACAATCGTTCTCTGATAAAAGAATGGGAAAATCTTTCTCAGAATTAAATTCAGCTTTTAATAAGGTTGTTGAAAAATTTAAACAAAACAGAGGTGAAAAAGAGAAAAGTTTTCGTTATATGCAAACTATAATCCAATATATTAATAATGGACTAATAAGTTACGATTCAGAGGGGCATGTTGATTTTATAAACCGTGCGGGTAAAAAGATATTAAATTTAGGTTTTCTAAAAAACATAAATAGTCTGAAGGTCTCTCATCCTGATATATACGAATTAATAATAAGTATAAGGCATGGTGATAAGGTTGTAAAAAAAGTCAATATCAACGATGACTATAAACAAATGGCTTTTTCTGTTTTTGAATTCAGGATAGGGGAAAAGAACTTGACTCTTCTCTCAATTCAGGATATTCATAATGTCCTTGAAGATAAGGAATTGGAGGCCTGGCAAAAACTTATAAGAGTACTAACTCATGAAATAATGAATTCTCTTACACCAATATCTTCACTGAGTGCTACAACTTTTGACTTAATTAAACAACTTGATATTGAAGCTACAAAATCAAAAGTTGATATTCAGGATATAAAAGATGCATTAAATACAATTCACACAAGATCCAAAGGTTTGATAGATTTTGTAAACGCTTACCGGAATCTGGCTATAATACCAAAGCCAGTTTTAAAAATTTTATCGATCAAAGAGCTTATATCAAAGACTCTCATCATTCTTCAGAATAATATAAAAGAGAATAATATAGAGATCATCCAAAACATTGATCCTGAATCTTTAGAGATAAGTGCAGACTCATCACTTATTGAGCAGGTTCTGATAAATCTAGTAATAAATGCTGTACACGCTTTAAAAGAAGTTGACAGTCCAATAATTATAATTAACTCCTTTCTCAGTGATAGCGGTAAAGTAAATATTCAAGTCATTGATAATGGAACAGGGATCTCAGATCAGAATAAAAGTAAAATTTTCATACCATTTTATTCAACCAAAAAATCATCCGGTATAGGATTGAGTCTCTGTAAGCAAATCATGAAACTTCATAAAGGTCAGATAAATGTAACTACAATAGATGGATTAACTACATTTACTTTAAGTTTTTAAGGATTAGGCTCTCTGTCATAAACTATTGGTAATGCTATTTAACCTCCATGAGCTTAGTCTTATTCCGCCCATCCGCCAACTTTAAAAGAAAAATTATTTACTCAATTTTAGCAACTCACATTAAAATGTAACACATTGTTAATGTTCAGACAGACAAAAATTGTCCTACGGAGCATAAATAATTTTTTTTTCTAGGCTACTTGAGGCTACATAAAACTAAACTCATTCCGGTCTCTTGTATTGTAGTATCTTTTTTACCCACACTTTTTGGTGGAGAACTTAAACTTATTCAGTTTTGAATTTAATTCCCTTTTCTTTTAAGAGAACTCCCAGGTTTTTTTGTAAATTCAGGATCGATTTATTTAGATCAATTTTAGATTTTATCTCTAATAAGCTGTTTTCTTCAAGGTTTTCCTGAGCTTTTAAAACGTTATAATTTGTACTCATGCCTGCTTTAAACTTTTTTTCTTCTGCATTTAATTGAGCATCAGCAAGTTTTCTTGATACTTTATAAGCTTTGAGTTTTTTCTTATTTGTCTGCACCTCTCTCAAAGATTGATGTATTTTTTTTAATGCTGATTGTTCTGCGTTTCTGATATTTAATTCTGCTTTTTTAAACTCCATTTTTGCTTTGGCAAAGTTGGCCTTAGACTCCCTAAAAGTCAATGGTATTTTCAAATTAAGACTGATATTCCAGTTATTATATATTGCTTTTAATGTGTCCTGTATTGAAACCCATATATTCCTTTGAATAATATCAACAGGCTTACGATCAAATCCGCTACCATCATAGATGATTTCATCACCGGAAATACCGCTTGTCCAGTAATTAAAATTAAAATTAAGTTCTGGAAGCATCATGTTTTTTCTGTATTTTATTTCAATCCCTCTACCCTTCAGTTCATGCTCCAGTCCTTTGATCAATGGATCATTTTTTCTGGCTATGCTGATAGCTTCATCAATTGAGGGGATTTTATAAGAATATGCATTCTCCGGATCATCAATAGGTATAATCTTTCTCATCCATTTTTCTTGGTTATTTTGAAGGTTCATAATTGTTCTCAATTTCTCTTCTGCTTCCTTGATAGAGGATATTGCCTGAATAATTTCACTCTCTTTATTGGCGACTTCAGATTTAGCTGTTAAAATTTCTAATTCCGGGATTGCTCCTACTTTCAGCTTTTTTAGATTTATTAATTCCAGATCCTTTGCGGCTTTAAGACTCTCTTTTTTCACTTCATAGTATAATCTAAAATATACCAAATCCCAATAGGCGTTTTCGACATTATATATTGTTTCCAAAACCTTTTCTTTTAATCTGAAAAATGCACTTTTATGGGTCTGGATTGAGATAAGAATATTCCTTCTGGTAATTTTATTACCAAAACCTTTCAGTAGTGGTTGACTTAGACTAAATTGCATTAAAGCATTAAATTGTGGGTTTAAATTGGCAAAGCTATTATTTGTCTCATTTCTACTTTCATTAAAATAGAGATTGGCAGATCCTCCAAAAGGCAAATTTTGTCTAAGTCCAATATCAAACGACATTGATTGAACCTCAGAAATATCAGCCCCATCCAATAGAGAAGAAGATGGGTTTTTCGTTTTGGTTTTATCCATATTAAGCGTCAATATAGGAATAAATAGAGCTTTATTGGCAGATACATTTTTATTACTGATCTTAAAATCAAGTATCTGGATTTGCAAATCTATATTGTTTTGTAAAGCATGGGTTATACTATCCTGCAATTTTAATTTAAATCCATTATTATTATTCTGTGGCAATAGAACGAATGTGAAAATAACTATATTTAAAAATAAAAATAAAATAAGCTTCATTTTTTTCTCCTTTTAATAGATTATATATGCAATTTTTGTTCCAAGTTGATTTTCCTCTATCATTGGTTATTAAAGATGATTAACTGCAATAGGTTGACCGATAGCGGACAGTCGATGTTCTTTTCTGGACATAGATGAATAGGAATTATAGCTTTTGAAGTAAACCTTTATATCTTCAAATCACTCACTATATTTGTCATTTGAATTTTATGCCTAACATTGTCATATCATCATGTTGCTCTGTTTTTTTACAAAAAGTATTGACATCTGCTATGATTGAGTTTAATAGATCATATTTTTCTTCTCTAATTAAATATGGGATTTGTTCAGGGACATTCTCCGTTTTAAGATGTTTGATATATCTTTTCAGGTATAATTCCCTTGCTTTAAGTATGTCAACATAATTATCAATGATTAAGATCCTTCCTTCTTTTAATTCCATACTCTATAACTCCAATAATAAAACATTCTATTTTATTTATATTTTAAATGCAAGAATTATTCCACCATATTTGTTGATAAACACAGAATTCTGGTTTAGATCATATACATCGCAAATCCAGTAGATGCTTTAAGAAATGAGTGAATTTTTTTAAGTCAAATATGTGTGGTCACTTACAAAAACTTGACAAAACTCTTAAGTTGAAATATAACTTTATTTTGCCGAAGTGGCGGAATTGGTAGACGCGCAAGTTTCAGGTATTTGTGGGAG
>JAOZTV010000208.1 GCA_029939015.1 Candidatus Aminicenantota bacterium | reverse complement strand
GCTGAAAAATTAAATTTCAACATTAAATATGAACTTTTCTCATCTGTTGGATTATCCTTTATCCAAGTATTTTTAAAAGTAGTATCGAATTCATCTGCTCTATTAATATCATAATAACAGTCAAGAACTGAGAGCCAAAGAGATTTACCAAATCTTCTTGGGCGGATTAAAAAAGTATAATCTGAAAATTTCTCAAGAATTGGAAAATGTTTGGTCTTATCAACATAATAATAATTTTCACGCTGTATCCTCTTAAAATCTGTAACCCCATAAGGGATTCTTTTTAGTTTTTCCATATATCTAATAATAGAATTATTTGAAAATTTTGTCAACAATATAATTTTTCATATTATCAACTTAAACATAATAATCAAAGTTCTTTTCTGTTCTCTGAAATCTTTTTATTTTAAAAATATGGGCAGGGGTTTCTTTAGGGGCAAGTTCAACATAATTTCTATTACCCTTCCAAAAATAATACTTATTATTTAATTGGTCAAACACTTGATATTGCTCATTTTGTGGTATTTTGAATTTATCCAAGGGTAATTGCACCCAACCTGATTGTGTCCAATTTGTATCAAGGTTTACTATTATAAGGTGGACTTCAGAAAGATCATCATTATACTTAGCAAAACATAATAAATTTTCATTATTGATTTCAAAAAACTCTAAATTCCTATTTGATTTGAACACTTCATTATCATTTCTGATTTTATTAATTTTACTAATAAAAGAACTTATACTTTCAGGAGCATTGATATCCCATTTGCTTATCTCATATTTTTCAGAATTCAAATATTCTTCACTCCCTGTTTTCACAGGAGTATTTTCTGTTAATTCAAACACAGGACCATATATACCATAATTTGGACTTAATAAAGCTGCCAGAATAAATCTTATTTTAAATGCTTCAGGTCCACCAACTTGTAAATACTCATGTAAAATATCCGGTGTATTAGGCCAAAAATTTGGACGATAATACTCAATCTTATCAGTTTTTGTCAGGTCATTTAAGTAAGAAGTAAGTTCCCACTTTGTATTTCTCCAGGTAAAATAAGTATATGATTGGGAAAATCCAAGCTTAGCCAATCTGTACATCATTTTTGGTCGTGTAAAAGCTTCAGCAAGAAAGATAGTCTCAGGATATTCTTCCTTTATACTTTTTATCATCCATTCCCAGAATGAAAGTGATTTAGTATGAGGATTGTCAACCCTAAAAATTGTTACACCCTTATCTATCCAAAAGAGGACAATAGATTTTAACTCTTCCCATAATTCCTTCCATTTTTTTGTTGAAAAATCTATTGGATAAATGTCCTGATATTTTTTTGGAGGATTTTCTGCATATTGTATAGTATTGTCCGGTCTTTTTTTAAACCATTCGGGATGTTCTTTCACATAAGGATGGTCAGGCGAACATTGGTAAGCAAGATCTAAGGCAATATGTATTCCTTTTTTTTTTGCTTTTTTCACAAGTCCTTCAAAATCCTTAATAGTCCCAAGTTCAGTCAGAATAGACTTATGGCCTCCACTAATTCCACCTATAGCCCATGGACTTCCTACATCATTTTTTTTTGCTTTTACTGCATTATTTTTACCCTTACGAAACTCAATCCCTATAGGATGTATAGGCGGAAAATATAATACATTAAATCCCATATTTTTAATATAATTCAACCTTTTTTCAACTGTTTTAAATGTTCCTTTACTTTTGCAATCTCCCCAATTCCCCCTTGGAAACATCTCATACCAAGCACTAAATCCTGCTATTTCAGGGTCAACAATAATTTGAAGATTTTTCTCATAAACAGATAGATTTTTTCTTTTTCCATATTCGTACATTATCTTAAGTAAATCCGTATCTAGTGCAGCATTTAATGATTTTACTTTACTTTTTTTATTATTTATCAAAACGATAGTTTTCTTTAATTTATTTTTTATTCTTTCAGGTGCATTTTTTATACCTGCCTTCAAAAGTTCAACACCAATTTGCAAGTCAATAATTATATCAGCATCAACCGATAGTCTTTTTTTAAGATCTCTCTGCCAGGTAGCAAACTCATCTATCCAAGCAATAATAGTATATTCCCAAATACCAACCTTTTTGACATAAAAACCACCTTCAAATACATCATTACCTAAAGAAATTAAGTCAACACTACTCCATTCGCTATCACCAATATATCTATACAATATTTTTCCACAAACCAGATTATGACCATCTGTAAATAAATCTACATTAATACTAACATTTTCCTTTAATACCCTTTTAATAGGAAACCTGCCACCATCAATTTCAGGAACTATATTTTCAATGATAACTCTACCATTTCCTTCTTTTAATATTCTATCAGTTTCTTTTATAGTATAAATCATATTTATTCACTCCTATTATATTCTGACAAACAATAAGGGCGAACACATAGGTTCGCCCCTACATTCTTCACATCAACATCCATTATTAATTATATTATTGCATCGTAGGGGCGAAACCATGTTTTCGCCCTCGTTCTTCATTATCAAAAGATATCTATTCATAATATGTTTTTTTTAATTAATTGTTTTTTCATAAAATCTAATCGTCTTTTCTGCAATTGATTGCCAACTAAAGATATTTTCTACTCTTTTTCTTGAGTTTTCACCCATTTCTTTTATTTTTTCAGGTGATTTAAGCAGATTATCAATTGCCTTAGCAAAATCTTTTTCAAATTTAATTGGATTTTCTAATGAAAACTCATCTGTTTTTGAAAATTCAATAGGAACCATAAGACCAGTTTTACCGTGAATAATAATTTCAGGTATTCCACCTACCTCTGAAGCGATAACAGGTGTTTTGCACGCCATTGCTTCAAGGTTGATAATACCAAAAGGTTCATATACCGATGGACAGACAAATACAGTAGCCATTGAATATAATTTTATAATATCCTCTTTGGGTAACATTTCAGGTATCCAGATAATATTATTTTTTGTTTCTTTTTTAGCAAGATCAACTGCATTTTTCATCTCAATTTCAATTTCTTTTGTATCCGGCATTCCTGCACATAATACAATTTGTACATCCTCATTAATATATTTTATTGAATTTACAAGATGAACAATTCCCTTTTGTCTTGTAATTCTACCAACAAATAGTAAAAAAGGTTTATTTTGATCTATGTCATATTTTATTAAAATATCCTTGTCAATTTCTGGTTTATACTGATCAAGGTCTATACCATTATAAATCACTTCAACTTTATCTTTTTCAATATCGTAAAGTTCAGAAACATCTTTTTTCATAGCTGACGAAACTGCAATAATTCCATCTGCATTTTCATAGGCAGTTTTCTCTATCCATGAGCTTGCATTATAAGCCTTACCTAATTGTTCTACCTTCCATGGCCTATGGGGTTCAAGAGAGTGAGTTGTTAAAACAAGAGGAATATCTAGTAATTGTTTTGACAATAGCCCTGCAAAATGAGTGTACCAGGTGTGACAATGTACTATATCAACATCATCAAGAATACCCGCGGTAATTACATTATTAATCATAGTTTCAAGAAATTTTTTATGTTTTTTTTTTTTAGTATCAACTTTAAATTCATTAGAAATACCTTTAACAGACAATTTGTTTTCATTAATATTCTGATTTCCAAAACAAATAACCTTTACCTGGTGTTTGCCATTATCTATTTTTAAAAGTTCTTTTGTCAGGTATTCAACATGTACACCAGCTCCTCCATAGACATTAGGGGGATATTCATTTGTTAGTATTGCAATTTTCATATATGCTCCATTTATAATTATATGGAATAAAACAGGTATTTGCAAATGATTGTATTAGTCTTTTAAATTATGTATAATACAACTCATGTATAAAATTGGATTAACAGGCGGTATTTGTTCAGGTAAGACATTAGTCTTGAAAATACTTGAGGAATTAAACTGCTATACACAAAGAGCAGACGAGATTGCAAAAAAAATTATTTTTTCAGATAATGATGATATTAAAAAAAAAATATTAAATGTATTTGGAGAAGAAGTTTTCTCATCTGAAAATAATATCATTAAAGAAAAATTTTCAAAATTGCTTTTTTTAGATAATGAAAAAAGAAATTTTATAAATAATATAATTCACCCCTTAGTAGTTGAAGAACGAAAAAAAATAATTAAAGATTTGGAAGAAACCAGTGTTTATAAATTCTTTGTATATGAATCTGCATTATTAGTTGAATCAAAATCTTATGAAGAATTTGATAAGATTGTTGTTGTTTATTCATCTCAGGAAGAACAGTTAAAAAGATTAATGCTTAGAGATAATATTAGTGATGAAGAAGCAATTATTAAAATTAAAGCTCAATTTCCTTTAAGTGAAAAATTAAAAATCGCTAATTATACAATTGATACTACCGGTTCTATTGAATCAACTCAAAAAAAAACTTTAGAAACATTTCATTTTCTTGAAAAGGAGCTTCTTACCTAGATTTATCGATTCGCTCAATTTAGGTCTTACATAAAAATTTTTTTTATGATAAGATATAATTATGGAAAATAATAATGAGACTATAAGAAGTTTTGCGAGACTAGGAATTAAGCCTAATTCAACAATTACAGAAATTCGAGCTGCTTATTTAGAAAAGACCTCTCAAAAACAGTTTTCTAAAGTTTTTGTTACAAATGAAGAAATTGTAGATGAATTTAAAAGGTTTCATGCAGCTTACGTATCGATAATGCGTAATTATTCAGAAACTGATGAAATATCTGATCTTAGTATTTATCCTCCTGACCAGGTTTTTAAACTAATTTTAAACCAGGGTATTTACTTTATGATAAATCATAATTATTTGAAGGCAGGAGAAAAATTTCAGGAAGCTTATTCTTTAAATAAAAATAATGAAGAAGTTATTGTTTACCTTGGAATACTTCTTTTAAAAAGAAAAAACTACTATGCTGCTGAAAAATATTTTTTAAAAGCAATAAAAATCAATAGAGACAATGATGACACTTGGGTTTATCTTGGTGATACATATTTAAAAGCAGAAAAAAAATCAAAAGCATTGACAATGTTTGAGACAGCAAAAAGACTTAACCCACAAAGAGTTGATATTGCAGATAAAATTGGACTCTTAACTACAAATAAACCAAAAGACAAACAAGATTCTTTTTTGAAAAGAATTATTAATAAATTTATAAAATAGTTAATGATCATTAAAGTTCTACATATAATCACAAAATTAGAACTTGGTGGCGCTCAAATAAATACAATTTATACTTACGACAACCTCAGTAAAAACAAATTTAGTGTTTTTCTTCTAAGTGGTGCGAATGGCATTCTCAATAATCGTGTAAAAAACAAAAATAACCATATTATATTAAAAGAATTAATACGCTCAATTAATCCAATTAAAGATTTTACAGCTCTTTTTAAAATAATTAAATATATAAAACATATCAAGCCTGATATTATTCATACTCACTCTTCTAAGGCTGGTATTTTAGGTAGAATTGCAGCAAAGCTTTGCAATGTCCCAATCGTCATACATTCAGTTCATGGATTTGCATTTTCACCAAACCATTCTAAAATAAAAAATTCAATATATATCTCTATAGAAAAAATAATATCCAAAATCACCAGCCATTTTATATTTGTTTCT
>JAOZTV010000207.1 GCA_029939015.1 Candidatus Aminicenantota bacterium | reverse complement strand
ACAGCAATCCTTGTATCAAACAACTCTTCGTGTTCATTTAAAGTACCAAGATCAAAAACCTTTGACCAACCATTTTCATCTTTATATCTGTACATTATATGATGTATTTCATGGCTTCCACTTAGATTTATACCTATCCAAGTCACATGAATTGTTTCATTCTGGTCAACAAATAGAGCTGATTCATAAGCATCGAATGCAGACCATATCTTAACCAGATTTGAAACATTTTCGTACTCTTTCTTTTTACCATCATAAGTACAGAGAGTTATATCTGAGTATCCTCCAACTTTGTTTCTATAAGTCATATATACTGTCCCGGATGGGCCGAATTTTATCTCTGGTTTGCCATACTTGTGACCTGCTTCTCCGGCTATTGTAATAGGTGTCTTCCACGCCATCATAAGAGCAGGGGATACAATTATTCCTAAAAACAATGCCACTATTAGTGTTTTTGTAACAGATAATTTCTTACTTAATTTCATTTATTAATACCTCCAATACATTTTTTTTATATAAAGAAGATTATACCATAATTTTCGAGTTTATGAACACTATGGCATTTAAAAATTTCTTATATATTGTTTTACTATTTCGCTATATTCATCAAGATTATTTGGAATTTGAAGTCCTAGAATTGTGAATATAGCCTCATCTCCTGTTTGATTCAGTTCCCTAAGTATAGAACCATCAATATTTGATATCCATAATGCTATTTTATCTCGATCAGTCCAATCCGAAAAAATCAAATAATAATCACCACTAATGTCAATAGGTGTCACATAACGAAAATCCCTTGTACCATCAGTCACAAAATTAAATTCTTTACTTGATAGGTCATAAGTATATATACGACCATCGGCTGTATTAGTTCGAAGAGTATGCCCTGTGATGTAATTATTGGAAAATAGCCAAGTAGGATTATCATCTCTATAATCTTTGAATATATCTGCTGGTAATACAGGCTCAATATTTCCAGATGATAGATACTTAATGAAACTATTCTTTTTTCTATTAACTCTTGTGTTAAAAATAAGCATTGTTCCATCCGGAGAGTATTTTGGGTCATATAATTGCGAGTCATATTCAGGAATTAGAGAACCACTAACCTTAAGAGTTAAAAGATCAACCTCTTGTATTTTGCCATCATGACTCCAGATTATTATACTATCTGTTTTCCAGTCAGGGTCAAAATTATTACCTGAATATTGTCCTTTAATAGGAGTTAGTTGATGGCGGACACGGTCTGTTAGATCCATATAGGCAATTTCAGTAACGCCACCATTTCCAAGTCCATCTGGAGCAGTAACAAATACAATTTGATTATTATTATTTATATTAACAGCAAAATCATCAGACGTAGAATTTGTGATATTCTCTACATCTCTAATTTCAAAATCATACTTTGTTATATCAATCGACAAAACAGTATTAATTACAACTTTTCTTAACCTTCTTTCTTCAATTAATACATCATCAAATTTGTGAATCCCATTTTGCAATATATGTTGTTTAGAAAATGATCTATTTTCAAAAGACACTCTTTTTTGTGATATCGCTGCACCTGTGTCTTTTGGGACTAAATATAAGTCACCACTAAATATATCATACTGACTTGATGGTCCAGTATCATGAAAATACATTCTGCCAATAAGTTGTTCAGTAGGTTTTGGCGTAGGCGTAGGCGTTGGTTCAGGCGTTGGTTCCTGTAGAATAGCATTTTCCTTACAATTTACAACCAACATCAATAATATAAACACAAAAAATACAACCATTATCTTTTTCATATTAATATTATACCTTTCATGCAACAAATAATCAAGATTAGTTTTTACTTAGTAAAAACGTTAAAACTAAAAAAAGAAGCATTAACTGTCACAAGAGTTATTTTAGTCTAACTTTAACCCATTTAAATCAGGAGCAATAGATATCCAATTTAATTTTATATCATAATTATCAGAAGTTGGCTTAATAAACAATTTAAAGAAACCAGTCTTTATGTTTGTTTTAAGTAGAATAGAATTATTGTTTTCTCTCAATAATTTCAAATTTGAGGTGTTTTTACCTTTTGATGTATATAAAACAATCTCTAATATTAGAGATTCCTGGTCTATATTTTCCCAATTAATAAAAAGTCTATAAGTTCCACAAACAAGAGGAAAAAAATCTGTTTTTAATATACTTTCCTGCTTCTCCTTATATAATTTTAAATAACCTGTCCCTACAAATTTAAGAAGCGTTAGGTCAACTCCAAATTTAGAATAATAATTTTTAATCCAGTCTGGAGTTGGTTTATTTGAGAAAAGTTCTGGAATATACGGTTTTTCTGACAAAGATAATGACACTTCTTGAATTTTAGTTGACTTCTTATGATTGTCTGCTATTATTTCAAATACCGGATCAAAAGTAAAATAAGTTTCATCAAACGTTTTCTGTTTCCAACTATTATTATTTTTAATTTCAATTTGATATATATAGTCAAAATAAAAAAATTTAGGTTTTAGGTCATCTAAAATAATTGTTTTAACTATATTTCCGACTTTAAAGGTTTTTTTACTATTATTAACAACCAATGATAATGACGTTGAATGAATTGCTTTAGGCCTTATAAAATCAAATTTTAGTTCTTTTATTTTTTTTTTTGAGTAAATCCAATGTGAGTAAAGTCCTTTTTTTGTAATACCAAAATTTGGGTTTTGTTCATAAACCTGTAAAGGAAGGAATGATGTGTTTTGGCTTTTATAGAAAACTTTTGGTATTAATATATTTTTTGGTATATCTATTTTAGGGCTCAGTCCTTTAGGAACTATTTTCAATAAATCAGGTGCAACCTTATATAAATAGATACATTCAGGATTCCATGGCTGGTACTCTCTCTTTTTGATCATATAAAAGGGTCTATACTCAGACATGTCTAATTTTTTTAATTCTGGATATAATTTTCCAGTTGTTAAAGTTGTATAAGTTGGACCATGTGCTTGGATAAAGTGAAGTTTCTTGTTTTTATGTCGTCTTTTGTTCTTTAATTGAAATTTTTTTGTAATTTTTATATTTCTGTCATTTACTCTTGGTGTATATATTTGGCGACCAATATTATATTTATGTGTCTTGTTATCAATGTTGTGTTGCTCTCTATATTCAATTGTATAATTAAAATCTGTTTGTGTTTTTAATAAATTATATGTTTTAGTATTATCGTTTATTTGGATTGCAGCATAAATAGATACAGGAAATAAGAATAAAAGAAAAATCTTATTAAAAAGTCTATCTCTATCAAGATTAGTTTTATAAAAATTTTTAAAAATTAGCGGAATATCAAATAAAAGAAACTTACCCACCAGTATAGAAACTGCAGGAAAAACAGGCATACTCATTCGATCGGCAAAAAAACCAAAATAACTAATTATCAAAACATAAAAAAAAATAAACAGAATTATAAAAATATTTTGTTTGTCTATTTTTAGAATAGAATAAATAATAGCTAAAATAAACAGAACAAAAATTATTAATCCAAAATGGGTTTTTATATCGTCAAAAAATTCAACCCAGATTGTAGTCATAGTTTTAGTTGGAAATAATTCAAAAATATTGCCTTTATCAGGGGAATATGTTGATAAAAAAGCCTTAATATTGCCAATGGGATTCAACACCCAGTTTGGAGCTCCAAGAGAAAAACCTATAATTCCTCCAGATGGAATAAATAATATCAATTTTTTAAATTCCATTTTTTTCCCATCAAGATAAGCAAAATAAATAGCAAAATAAATCGATATAATTAATGGAAAAACATTGAATTTAGCCGAAATTGACAAACCGCAAAATACCGATGCCCAGAAAATTGAGACTGTTTTATGCTCCTTTATATATTTAAACAAAAAATATAGTGTCGTAGTGACCAATAATGCAGTAAGAATTCCGGGCTTGAATATATGTGAATATAGAATAATTAGAGGATTGACGGCAATTAATAATGCAGCAAAAAGCCCAACATATTGATTAAAAAAGTTCTTCCCAATTTTATATGTCACAAAAACAATCACAGATGATAAAAAGGCATTAACTATACGGCCAACTTCAAGCGTAAAGGAATATCCAAACTTCGAATCTAAGAAATTAGAATCAGTATTTATAAACCCAAGAAATGATAATGCTATTGAATATATTTTTGATAATAATAAATTCATATATACAAAAAGAGGGGGATATTTAAATGCAAAGGCAGGATTATGATCTATATCCCTTATCCAATCCATAATTTCAATCTCATCAAAAGAATTAAATGGAAAAAATTGTTTTATACTTAGCAAAAAAGATATTCCCATAAAAATGAAAATCAGTTTATTAAAAATGTTTTTTTCAAAATTGTTAGTTATCTTCATTACAAAATTATAGTATATTTGATTTTAAGTTTCAATACCCATAATATATTGCTCATGAATAGTATTTAATATACATTATTGAACAAAATAAATCAATTCTTATATGTACCCCAGTGTTTCCAGTAGTTTTTTTTCTATATCAGAAATTGATACTTTTCCTGAAGATATACTAGAAATACCACCTCTTAGATATATTTTCCCATTGTGATCCGAACCAGAAATTAATTGGATTGATTCAGTTTTTTTTGGAGACAATACTGATTTTTGAACCAGTATTTTGTTACCTTTACGAATATCAATTACTATTTTTTTTTTTCTATCAAAAATAGGCATGTAAATTCTTTTTGAAGATGACTTCACATCAATAGAGAACTTAAATCTACCATTTATTTCTTCTGCATCAAGAAAATCCAGACCTGAAAAATTAACACCAAAAGGACGACCCTCCAAGTCGTGATCAAATTGTACATATCCTCTATAATTTATTGATTCTCCAGTTGAATCTCTTGAAGGCGAAAACACCAACTGTACTCCTTTAACATTTTTCATTATATATCGATTAAGGTGAGATTTGAGATTCTTCTGCAAAAAAGATATTTTTTTGTCTGAAGTTTTATCTGGGGATATATTTATTAAATCCTTTGGGTCATTCATAATATCAAATAAACTTTCAGGTATCTGTATCCATTTATGGTTTTTTTTTAAGGGGTGAAATTTATATGAAGCAAAATATTTATGATTTCTTTTTATTATTGCAAATCGTTTGGGTCCACTACCAAGTATGGACTCTACAAATAGCTTACGTTCTCCTGTCTTTTTATCCTGACTTCCATTAAAGTATTTTTCTAGGTTTACTGAATATTTTTCAAACTGGGGGGGAGGTGAGATATCCAACATATTTAATAGAGTCAAAGGTATATCAGAAATAATTACTGGATCTTTAGTTTTTATATTACTCTTAATTTTTTTTGGAAACCTGATTATTAAAGGTACATTGATTACTTCTGAATAAAGGGAATGTCCATGGCCGAAGGAATTGTGTTCTTTAAATTCTTCTCCATGATCACTGGTTATTATAAGAATTGTATTCTCATAAATATTTTCCTTTTTTAAGTAATTTATTATCCTGCTAATTTTATCATCTACATTCAGTATTTCCCCGTCGTAAAGTCCAATCACATTTTTTCTCATTTTTTTTGACATAGGGATTTCAGGGTCGCTGAATTTTCTTAAAGACACTAAACGCCCCCATTCCCTCC
>JAOZTV010000539.1 GCA_029939015.1 Candidatus Aminicenantota bacterium | reverse complement strand
TCTGTTTCAATCTCAAACTCAGTTTTTTCATCATAACAGATAAAACCTATTTCATTTTTGAGATAAGTATTAAAATGAAAATCGTGATTACCAGATATAAACGATACTTTTACACCATTTTGGATTAATACTTTAAATTGAAATAAAACATTAAACCAGAATTTTGGTATAGTAAAATTCCATTCAAACCAGAAATCAAACAAATCTCCAAGAATATAAAGCTCTTTTGCATCATTTTCAATAGATTTTAAAAAATTTATCAGTTTATCCTGCTTGATTTTTTCCTGTTCATCTTTGACAAATTTTAAATGAACATCAGAAATAAAATAAATATTTTTTCTCTCTTGCACTCTTATCACCAAAATTATTTTATCATATTGTTAACTTAAAATAAAAGTCAAATAATCGCAGACCTGTGATTAAGCCTATTTTTTAAAATATACAGCCTGTGGGTGGTGTCGGATAAGGTTAGAATATGTAAACCTATTTTATACTCCAATTCGGCAACGATATTGTTCTTGGGATTGAATCAATACAGGTTGAAATAAGAGCTGTCTGTGACATCAAGGAAAATATAATGTATAATACAAAAATGGAAAATGAGACAAATAACAATTTTACAAATTTTAGTTTAAAAAGTGAGGGTTAATGCCGAATATATATATGATTGGAGGTCCTAATGGGGCAGGAAAAACTACTTCCGCTATGTCTTTAATGCCTGAATTACTTTCATGTGATGAATACGTAAATGCAGATGCTATTGCATCTGGTCTATCACCTTTTAAACCAGAAAGTAGTGCTATTAAAGCTGGCAGACTTATGTTGCAAAAAATAAGGGATCTTGCGAATAGCCAAAAGGATTTCGCTTTTGAAACAACAATGGCTTCACGAACATTTTTGCCATTTCTGTCTGAATGTAAAGAGAATGGATATGCTATTCGGTTGTTATATTTATGGCTACATTCTCCGGAACTGGCTTTGAAACGTGTAGAATCAAGGGTTTTGAGTGGCGGACATCATGTACCAGATGAATTTGTAATTAGAAGGTACAGGAATGGATTAAAAAATTTCTTCAATTTATACATTCCAATTGCTGACACTTGGCTTATTTATGATAATTCTTCTTTAGACACTGAACTAATCGCAAGAAAAGATAAGGAAAGTTCGATTAGTATTAATAATCAGGTAGTCTGGGAGAAAATACAGGAGAAAATAAAATGAGTAATAATGAAAATTTGAGTATAAATGAAAAAATTGATATTGGTGTCAAAAAAGGGGCTGCTAAAGCTCGTGCTGAGCACAAAAAGGCAGGGAGACCTATTTATATTTGGGAAGATGGAAAAGTTGTCGAAGTTCCTCCAGAAAAAATTCCAGTTAATAAAGCTGAATTATCTGATGATTAAAAGGAAGTCAAATACTTAGCCCACAATAATTTCTTTTTTGTACATATAATTAAACTTATGGACAAGCCTAAAAGGCTGATAATATTGAAAACAAAATTCATTTCACTCTACAGGAAGTAAAGACTGGCAAAACTAAAATATTTAAACTGAACCCAAACATTCAATCTGTTATTGCAGATTATGTATTT
>JAOZTV010000016.1 GCA_029939015.1 Candidatus Aminicenantota bacterium | reverse complement strand
TTTTTATTCCTTTTAATGCCTTCGCACTTGACTGGTATTCCCCAAAATAGCTATTGAAATCATTTGAATAAATAAGTTTCTGCGACTTCTTATCATAAATTTTTATATGATACATACCTATTTTTGATTTAGTTAAAAGGTTTTTCTTATTACCTGCCCAAATTTTATACTTATAATTTTTGTCAAGAGTTATTTCTTCACTATTAGAATTTCCTATATGATAATAATCAATTCTCAAAGTACCATCTTTAAAATACTTTTTAAAATGAATTCTATCAACCTTATTTTCAGAAAATAAAGGCATAAATACAAATACAAATATTACTAAATAAAAAATATATTTTTTCATCAAATTCTCCTTTAAAAATATATTTTATAAAATTTATAAATATTTTGCAAATTAGATTGACAAATTTAAAATATTATAATAAAATTACTTTTCAGTAAACGTAAAGTGTGGGTCGTTAGCTCAGTTGGCAGAGCATCGCCCTTTTAAGGCGATGGTCGTTGGTTCGAATCCAACACGACTCACTTTATGGCCCGTTCGTCTATCGGTTAGGACACAGGGTTTTCAACCCTGCAAGAGGAGTTCGATTCTCCTACGGGCTGTATTTATTTACAACTTTAAATAAATAATTCTAAATCCCAAAATGCTTGACTATTAAATATTGTAATGCTAATATAATCACTAAAGTTTATATATAAAAAATGAGCAAAATGAAAAGACTTGAAATTGTAAATGTGTCTAAGAGCTTTAATAAGAGAAAAGTTGTATCAGAAGTTTCTATTGATGTAAATCAGGGTGAAATAATTGGCTTATTAGGCCCAAATGGAGCTGGTAAGACTACTACTTTTCTGATGATCCTTGGTATTCACAGACCAGATTCTGGAATTATTAAGCTTGATTCATTGGATATAACTAATATGCCTATATATATTAGGTCAAGGCTTGGGATAAGTTTTCTTCCACAGGAACCATCTATATTTACAGGACTGACTGTTAAAGAAAACATAGTTTCTGTCATTGAAATGTCCAAAAAAAATAATGACACTTCACTTGATAAAATGTATCGTATAATGGATGAAATGGGTATTACTGAAATAATGGACAGAAAATCATATCTACTTTCAGGTGGTGAAAGAAGAAGGCTTGAAATAGCAAGAGCATTAGTTCTATCACCTGATTTTTTGCTTTTAGACGAACCTTTTGCAGGCATTGACCCTATTCAAATAGGTGAAATTCAAAGCCTGATTTTAGATTTAAAAAAAAGAGGACTTGGAATAATTATTACAGACCATAATGTAAGAGAGATTTTAAAAATTACAGATAGATCGTATATTGTAAATAAAGGAAAAATTATTTTTAAAGGAGATTCAGCTTCTTTAATAAAAAATGAAATAGTCAAAGAGGAATATTTGGGACATGAATTCAAATGGAACTAAAATGAGATTTAACTATGGCAGTTAATTTATCACAAAAAAGTCATTTAGGTTTAGGTATAAACCCGATTGCACACACATTTATTCAATTTCTACCACTAAGTAGGACAGAGTTTATTGAAAAAATCAAAGATGAAGTTGAGATGAATCCAATGTTGGAAATAAGCTCACCACCAATAGCAATTGATCCAGATAAACCTCAGGTTAATGAGATAGAAAAAAAACTTGAGAGAGCAGACACTTCTTTTCTAACGCCTTATGAGGATATGGGATTTTTTAAACCCTCAAGTGATAAATTAAGCAAAAATGAGATTATTGATATTTTTGCATCATCAAAAGAATCTTTAGTTGACCATCTTTTAAAACAGGGTATAGCTGAATTTAATTCTGAAGAACAGCATATTGCAGAACATATAATATATAACCTCAATAAGAATGGTTTCTTAGAATTAACTATTGAATCTATTGCTTCAACGCTAAATTCAACTCCAGAAATTATTGAAAATATAAGGAAAAAAATAAAGACTTTTAATCCTTTAGGAAATGGTTCAAAATCCTTAAAAGAATGTCTTCTCTCACAAATTGACAATTTAAATAGTGATAATAAAAATTTAATTACAATTATCGAGCATCATTTAGATGACCTTGCAAGTCATAAATTTGATAAAATAATATCTACATTAGAAATTAATAATGAAACTTTTCTTGATATCATTAAACAGCTAAAGAGGTTAAATCCAAGACCAGCATCATCCTTTGAAATTGACGAAATTACTTATGCTGACGTTGATCTTATTCTTATAAAGAAGGATGGAGAATATAAGGTCAGATACGTTAATGAAGGAATACCGATATTATTACTATCAAATTATTATGATGAAATGCTTGAAAAGAATATTGACAAAAAAACCGATACATTTTTAAAGGATAGACAGAGAAATGCTTCATTATTTATAGAGGCCATAGACTTAAGAGATACAATTATTGTGGGCATTGCATCGTATCTGGTAAAATCACAAAAAGATTATCTTGATCATGGAGAAAAGTGGAAGAGACCACTAACTATGAAAGATGTAGCCAAGGAATTAGGCTATAATGAATCAACTATTTCAAGAGCAGTCAATAATAAATTTATGGCATCTGAGAAAGGTCTTATTCCATTAAAAGTATTTTTTGCTCACGGGCTGAAAGGAGAATTTGGCTTCAGTCATTCATCAGAAACCATTAGAGATAAAATACAAAATTTTATTGATACAGAGAATAAAGGCAAACCACTTTCTGATCAGGAATTATCAAATAAATTATCAGATCTTGGAATAAAAATTGCAAGAAGAACTGTTAGTAATTATAGAGAAGAATTAAATTTATTAAGTTCATCAAAAAGAAAACAAGAATATAAATTAAAAGGAGGCTAACATGAGTATTAGTTTTACTGGAAAAAATTTAAAATTAACAGGTGCACAAAAGGGATTTACAGAAAAAAAATTGAGAGCAATCGAAAAAATCTCAGGAGATATTATTGCAGCAGATGTAATTATAACTCAGGGGAAACTTGATATTAAAGTTGAAATGAATATTAAAACCAAAATGTATAACTATAATGTTGAAGAAAATGACCCAATTTTAAAACAAGCTGTTAGATCAGCTCTTACAAATTTAAAGAAACAGGTTAAAAAAAATAAAGAAAAAATTAAAGAAGAAAAAAAAAGAGAAAGGTCAAATATTCAAAACACAGGCTATGTAGCTGAAACAATTTACGATGATACTCCGGAAAGATCTAAGGACGATATTGACAATATTACAATTTCTAATAATTACTCAAAAAAACCATTATCTGTAGAAGAAGCTGTATTCTATTTAAAAGACAGTAATGATAATGCTTATATGTTTAGAAATTCTGATACCAATAAACTGACAGTTGTTTTTTTCAATAAGAATAAATCACTATCTATTATCGAAGAAGATTAAATTGAAGCTTAGTACTATATTAAAGTCTGAATTAATTAAGGCAGATTGTACAGCAGACAACCTTGGCGAGCTTTTTACTGAAGTTATTGACATTCTAAATAATAATGGATATATATCAGACAAAAAACTCATCTACACAAAACTTTTAGAGAGAGAGAAACTTGGTTCTACTTCTATTGGTAATAATGCAGCAATTCCACATGCCAAAGTAAAGGGCCTTGACCAGACAATTGTTTTTATAGCATTATCAAAAAATGGGATAAATTTTAATAATTTAGATAAAGTTGACTGTGTAAATCTTATAATTTTTATTATATCCCCTATAAATTCTCCTGTTTCACATTTACAGACATTAGCTGCTGCTGCTTCGTTAATTAAAAATTGCCCGAATTTTGTTAAGATGACAAATTCATTAAATTCATTTGAAATTTTAGATTATATAAGAGGAACAGAAGATGGATATGATTGATAAATTAATGAAAAAAAACAAAACTATTGAAAATAGTATTCCTGTAAATTCTCTTCTTGAACAATCAGATCTTGAATTTGTAACAATGTATAATGATAAAATGGGTACAAACAAAATTTTATATCCTAAAATTCAAAGACCGGGACTTGCATTAGTTGGACTTAGCGAGTATATAAAACCAAATAGGATACAGATATTTGGAAAAACCGAAATGACTTATTTAAGTCAACTTGACAAAAAAGATTACGAAATAAAATTAAAAACCTTTTTATCACTGAAAGTCCCTGCAATCATTATTGCTGAAGAACAAAAAATTGATGATTTTTTCATTTCTACTGCAAGAAAGAATAAAACCCCAATTCTTATATCAAGACTGAGTACATCTTTATTAATATCAAGAGTATCAAACTGTCTATTCAGTCATTTTTCAAGAAAAATAAGAGTACATGGTGTCTTTTTAGATGTTAAAGGAATTGGAGTATTAATAATTGGAAAATCAGGAATTGGAAAAAGTGAGGCTGCCTTGGAATTGGTTAATAAAGGTAATCATCTTATTTCAGATGACCTCACTGAATTCTTTTTAAATTCTAATGAAGAACCAATTGGAAGATCTATAGATAAAATAAAAAACTGGATTGAAGTAAGAGGTTTAGGTATTATAAATGTAGTTGATATTTTTGGAAAGGGTGTTGTAACAGATGACAAAAAACTTGACCTTGTAATTGCTATTGAAGAATGGAGTCCTAAAAAAAAATATGACCGGCTTGGTGAAGAAAATCTTTTTTATAATATACTTGATAAAGATATACCAATGTTTATTATACCTGTATCTCTAGGCAGAAACATATCATTTCTTATAGAAATAGCAGTTAAATATTATATTGCAAGAAGAAATGGCAGTGTTTCATTTTTAGACAATTATTATAAAGAGAATGACAATGGTTAAAGCATTATTAGTTACACACGGTAATTTAGGTGATGAATTAATTAAAATCGCAGAAAAAATATTTGAGTCGGAAATAGACATTGCTTCTATAAATGTTGATTGGAGAAATATGGGTGATGAGGTTTCAAATAAAGTAAAAGAATATCTTCATTCAAACAAAGATTCTGATATAATAATTTTCACAGATATGTTTGGTGGGTCACCTTCAAATATATGCTTTCAATTTGTCAGTAAACACATAGAGGTCATTACAGGTGTAAACTTACCTGCTATAATAAAATTTCACACATATAGGAATAAAGGACTTAAATTCAAAGAATTGATAGAATTAATATATAATGATGCTGTCAATGGTATAAATATAATTAGTGATTATTTAGGAGAAAAAAAAAATGGTTGAAATACAAACTGAAATTATTAATAAATTGGGATTGCATGCAAGGGCTGCTGCTAAACTATCGCACCTTGCCAATTCTTTTAATGCTGAAGTTTCAATTGTCTATAATGAAGTAAGAGTTAATGCAAAAAGCTTATTAGGAATACTCACTCTCGCTGCATCAGTTGGCAATAGCATAACAGTAATTACAGAGGGTAGTGATGAACAAGAAGCTGCTGCCACAGTTAAGAATCTTATTGACAGAAAATTTGACGAGGAAAAATAAACAGCTATTAAATGGAAAAAACTATAAGCGGTAATCCTATTACCTCTGGAGTTGAAATTGGATATGCTTTTTTATTTCAGTCAAAAGAAAATCAAATATTTAAAGAATCAATTTCCAGAAACAAAGTTAAATCAGAAGAAGTTAGATTCCTAAATGGAGTTAAAGAATCTCAATCTCAATTAAAAAAAATATCAAAGAACCTTGAAAAAAAACTTGGCAAAGAATCTGCTTTAATCATTGAAACCCAGTATTTATTACTAAAAGACAAAGAACTCTTAAATTCAATAATTGCAATAATAAGAAATGAATCTGTTAAATCAGAATGGGCTATTAAACAAATTGAGAAGAAATACATTGAACTTTTCAGTAATATACCTGACCTTGCCTTTCAAGAGAAAAGAAACGATATTTCAGATATTTTAAATAGAATAATTAATAATTTGAAATCAAATAAAATTAAACTAAATACAGATAATGACAATATTATACTAATTGCAGATGATATACCTCCGTCTATTGCTGCAACACTTATAACGAAAAGAAAAATACTCGGTCTGATACTTGAAAAAGGTTGCGAGACATCACATAGTGTAATTCTTGCTAAAACGCTTGAAATACCAACTATAATTGGCACTCAGAATATTGTAAACTTAGTTGAAAATGGAAAAACAATAATTATTGATAGCATCAAAGGAGATGTTATTCTATCACCAAAAAAGAAAACTATTGAAATATATTTAAAAAAAAAGAAAGATTATCAAATATATAAAACTGAAAAAAAAAAAGTTTTATTATTGCCAGATAAGACAAAAGATTTAATAAATTTTCAACTATCTGCAAATATTGAATTTCCTTTTGAGAGTGAAACCGTTAATTCATATGGTGCAAAAGGAATAGGACTATTTCGAACAGAATTTTTGTTTACAGAATCTGATATAGCAATCTCAGAGGAAAAACAATATCTTTTATATAAAAATATAGCTCAAAAGGTATATCCTGACAAACTCACAATAAGAACATTTGATGTTGGAAGAGACAAGACAAATGACTTTATAAAACAGGAAAAAGAACAAAACCCCGCCTTAGGAACAATGGCAGTAAGATTATTTTTGAAAGAACCAAAACTTCTTATAACACAGATTAGAGCAATTTTAAGAGCTAATGAAATTGGCAATATAAAACTTCTTTTCCCAATGATTACAGAATTTGAAGAAATCATAGAATTAAAAAAAATAATTAGTATTGAAAAAAATAAACTTAAATCAGAAGGATTAATCTCTGATAAAATATTAGAGATAGGTATTATGATTGAAATACCTGCAACAATTAAATTGATTAGACATTTAAAAGATGAAGTTGATTTTTTTTCACTAGGTTCTAATGATTTAATACAATATCTGCTTGCAGTTGACAGAAATAATAGTGCTATTTCCTATCTGTATAAGCCTTTTAATCCATCTGTCATTGACGCTCTTAAAGAAATATTAGAAGAAGTCACTAAAATTGGAAAAGAAATTACAGTTTGTGGAGAAATTGCAGGCAATGGACCTACAGCCTTATTATTATTAGGGATGGGATTTACAAGTTTTTCTATGAACCCATTATCAATTGTTGAGATAAAACGACTATTCACAACAATTAATATTTCTTATTTAAAAAATGTAATAAAAAAACTATACAAGCTGACATTAAAGCAGGAAATCAAAAACACATTTATTAATAGTATTCTAAAAAAATATCCAGAATTATTCTAAATTTCAATAATTTTCAACCATATTCTTAACAAAAATGTGGAAAACTGGTCTATGATAATTAGACAAGCTTTTCTTATCATATATCTTCGTAATTTGCACATTTTTTTTTATGTTATACAGCCTATATATTAACATTATTCTGCATTGCTCAATAACCTATAGGATTTATAAATAAAACAAAACAATAGCACAATATATCCCCGATATTTAAAGGTTTTTTGATTTGTCCCAAGATTAAACCATAAATTACTAAATAATAATTATTAAACTATTATCAAAGTATTGTGTTTTTTAAAATTATTAGTTAGAATATTTTATATAACCTTTAGGTTAAAATATATCAGGAGGATTTATGTCGGAAAAAAAAAATCTTTTTAAAGAAAGGTCATTTTGCATCTCATCAGATTTTTCATTAGATGAATTAAATTATCTATTTGATAAGGGCAAAGCTTTTAAAGAAGCATGGTTTAGTAATTCACCAAAAAGACAAAATTTATTGTCAGAATTCAGAATAAACAATCCTCATCTGGGTGATTATTTAGACCCTGATTTCGGCATTTATGATGCTTTTTTTGAAAATAGTACAAGAACCGACCATTCTTCAAAAAATGCTGCACTTTTTCATCATATAAATCATCTTTCATTTGACCCGAGTAAATCATCTATCAGCAAAAGTGAAAGCTACGCAGATACATTTATGACATTGGCAGGTTATAATAATAGAATATTTATAATAAGAACAAAATTAGAAGGCGTTTGCAAATGGCTGGAAATAAAAGGAGAGGAGTTTTATTCACAGGGCAAGCTTGAATTTAAACCTGCTTTTATTAATGCAGGAGACGGGAAGCATGAACATCCCACACAGGAATTATTAGATGATTTTACATTTCTTGAGGATAATAATTGGGATAGATCCAATATCCACATTGCTTTAATTGGCGATTTACTTCATGGAAGAACAGTACATTCAAAGGTTGAAGGATTAAAAATATTCAATAATGTAGAAGTTGACCTAATTGCACCTGATATTATCCAAATGCCTGAACATTATTTATTTAAAATGAAAAAAAACGGATTTAAAATTCGTATTTTTGAATCTTTAGATGAATATTATGCTCAAAAACATATTGCACAAAAGCAATATTTCACAAGACCTCAGTTAGAAAGAATGGGAGATGAGATTATAAAAATCCAAAATACTCTCAGGGATAAGATAATTTTTAAAAAAGAATTCTTAAACAAATTACCAGAGAACACTTATTTTTATCATCCTTTCCCTAGACATAGAGAACATCCTACAATACCTGAGTTCTTAGACACAATGCCGCTGAATCACTATAGCAAACAATCTTCAAATGGTAAAATCATGAGAATTATTCTTTTATCTGCAATTTCTGGTAAAATTGGATGGGATTTTGAAGGAGAGACTGTACCTGTCCCACATTATTCAGACTCATTCATCAAGGACATTAATCCTGACAATCAAAAGTCTAAAGTTTATAAAGAGGGAATAAATCCTCTAGAAAATGGTGTTGTAATTGACCATATAAATAGTGGAGAGAAAGATCCATATCCAATCTGGAACTATCTCATCAAAGTAATGGACAGAATGGATTTTACAAAATATAAAGGATCTATTCATGTTGGTGAATCTAAAAAAAACCCTGGTTCATTTAAGGGAATAATATTTCTTCCAAAAGCAAAAACACTCTCTGATAGTGAATTAAAAAAACTATCAGCTATTACAGGTGGCTGTACGGTTAATCAAATTAAAGACAATAAAATAGAAAGAAAATCAAAACTATCCATACCACCCAGAACCTATGGAATAAAAGGTATTGGCTGCAAAAACATAAACTGCATTTCACATGAATCACATATACAAAATGTTCCCTCAGAATTTATAACAGAACCAAATGGTAAAATGACTTGTATTTACTGTGATACCCCCCATATATCAAACGAAATATGGAGGAAATAAATTAAAATTAGTCTTTTAGTCTAAATCTTTAAATTAGTAATTTTATCTGTTATTTCAAAATCATATTTAGGATATTTATATATAGAGGCAACAGGTTCAGTTTCTCCCATTGAATAACCATATATACTATCATATTCCGTTCTATCTTCACCCATAGTATTTTCAAGTTGCAGTAGGTATTCTCTAATTGGCTTAGATTCAACAACAATAACTCTTCCCATTTTATCAATTATAGGGCTATGTTTTCTTGTATAGTCATGATCAAATTCAAGTATTCGTCTTCCCTGCCTTGTTATACCTATGACTCGAAAAGAAAGACTCTTACCTACACCCGGCATATTAAGCACATTCCTATCAGTTGCAATAAATGGTATATTTTCTTTTTTTCTCATTTTATTAATATTTTTTACAATATTTTCAGCATCAAGATAAAAATATTTCATAGTTTTAGAATGGTCCTTAGATACATTACCCAATATTTTTTCTTCTAACTGCTCTTGGACTGCCCTTGAATTTGTTGCAAAATTATAATTATTTTCCATATAGCCCTTTACAGAAAAGGTATAATAAGGAAGAATACCAATGTCATTTAACGTTTTTCTTAATTTTGCAGAATGTCCTCTTCTTGAAGCTGCTGTTGTAAAAACGAGTTGATTGGTTATTAACCAGCCAGATGAAATAATTTTTTCAACTGCATCTCTGACTTCAGCTGTAATTTCCATTGGTGACTGAAAATGAGTTTGAATTACAAATTGTTTAATCCCAATTTTAGAGGCCTTTTCTTTAAACTCAGTAAGAATTCTAATTAATTCAGGTGTTATTCTTTGCGGCAGATAAACAGGTAATCTGGTACCAAGTCTAACTCTGGCAATTTCAGCAAATTTATCACCATCAGCTCTATCATTATTTTTTTCAATTTTTTTTTTTGCCATTTCTATAACTCTTGACAAAATATATTCAAGTGATTTATCAGAACTCATCAGAGCATCACCACCTGTAATTAATATATCCCGTAATTGTGAATCATTTTCATAGTATTCTAAAAGTTTTTCTAATTTTTCATTCCACGACATCTTAGGTTCCAATTTTGAAAGGTCAAAATTCAAATCGCCCTTTTGAAAACCATACATTCTTTGACATGATGAGCATAGTCCGCCACAGGCCCTTCCTACTGTATCAGGAATAAGTATGGCAACCTTAGGATATCTTCTATGAATATTATGATGTGAAGGTAAAATCCAACCGGCAGCATTTGGCTCTCCGGGTTTTACAATATCTTCTTTTTCCCATGCCACTATATGTCCAAATTCTTTAACCAGTTTTTCACTATATATAACATAATCACGAATTGCAGTATCTGCACCAATTGCAAACTCAGGAGTATTTACATTTAATAAAGACAGGTAATATGGATTGACAAAAAAAGGTATTCCCTTCTTTTTAGCTTCATATAATGTATCCATAGTATCGGTGTCTATTGAATTACCCAGCATTTCATTGAGACTATCAGGGTCTCTTACAGCAAATGAAAGGTGAAAATTACTTTCATCCCACCATTTAATAAGAGTTTGCATTTTTTCAGATTCAGTTTTTTCATTTATAAACTTATATTTATTTCGTTTCAATTCTCCAGAATCAAGTTTTTTTAAAATAATTTTTAATATTCTTTCCTTATTTATTCTTCTTATTTCAACTACTCTTGGGTCTAAGCCTGATGGATATCTATCCATCCATTCAAGTATTTTTTCCTTCGACGGAAGCATCCTATTACATTTCCCCTCAAACTGCCTGAAAAGTTGCAACATATCAACCAGAAAATTAGTAGTTGCACCACCACTACCATCTTTTTTGGCAAGCCATAGTAATTTAAAAGGACTAGTCCTAACAACTTCACCTCGTCTATTTAAATCTTCAAAATCTCTATCTGCATTATCAACATAATCTAAGATTCTGATTGCAGCATAGTCTTTCCAATATAATAACTCAAAATCTTTCCTACTATGTTTATCCCTCTTATAAAACCTATATGCCAGAGGATTTTCTTTTAGTATTGGTTTAATCCACTTCTTGATTTTTAGTAAAACGATATCTGTATGACTTGAATCTTTCAATATTCTTTCAAGTCTTGGATTCTCATTCATTATTTTTTTAAATATCTTTTGTGCCTTTGGTGTTAAACTAATTTCCTGTGGAATATCTTTTCTACTCAATATAAACCTCACTTTAATTGATTTTTTTTTCAAATCAAGTATAATACATTAATGCATATATTTCAAGTTGAAAGGTTTTAATGGATAATGATAATTTAACTTATGCGTTGATGAACGCTTCCTCTGATCTTGCAGTTATAATTGATTTAAATGGTACTTTATTAGAGGTTAACGATGCAGCTTTAAGAAGATATGGTTTAGAGCGAGATAAAATCATCAATCATTCCTTGTATCGCTTACTTCCATCTGACTATATTAATTTCAGAAAAGTCTATATAGATATCGTATTGCAATCTCATGAACCTCATAGATTTGAAGATGAATTTAATGGTTTTTCATATCATGCATGTATTTATCCCTTAATTAATAACAAAACAAATAATATTGATAAACTTGCAATATTTGCAACTGATAAAACAATTTTCAAAAAAAACGAAGACCTTTATATCAAACACTCAAAGATACTTTCAACAGTACAAAGTCCAATGGCATTTATAAATACAGATCTGACTGTTCAAATTGTAAACGATGTATATTGCAAATATTTTGAAAAGAATGAAAAAGAAATTCATGGAGAATCTATCGAAAAACTATATGGTGCAAAAACATATAAAACAATATTAAAAAAACAAATAGATAATTGTCTAAAAGGCAACACATCCAGTAGTCAAGACTGGTTTACATTTCCAGATGGCATTAAACGATATATGTTGATGAATTTTTATCCTTTTTTTAAGAATTCTAATACTGTCTCGGGTATTGTAATCAATTCTACAGATATTACAAAAATGAAACAAATGGAAGATGAATTAAAAAAATTATCCATAACGGATCAATTAACGGGAATATATAATAGAGTTAAATTTGCAGAAGCCCTGACAGATGAAATAAATAGATTAAAAAGATATAATAGCGGTTTGTCTATAATTATGTTTGACATAGATCATTTCAAAAAAGTTAATGATATATTTGGACATGATGTTGGAGATGAAGTATTGAAAAAACTTTCTAATCTTGTTCATGAGTATATCAGAGATACAGATATTTTCTCACGTTGGGGAGGAGAAGAGTTTATGATCCTTCTACCACATACAAAAATCACAGATGCATCAAATTTAGCAAATAGGATAAGAGAAAAAATTGAAAACAAATATTTTAAAGGTCCAAATACGGTAACCTGTAGTTTTGGGGTAACAGAATATACCATGGATGACTCCGAAGAATCATATACAAAAAGAGTTGACGAAGCCCTATACAAGTCTAAACATTCTGGCAGGAATATGGTTACGGTTTTATAATAGCTTTCTGAATTTCAATAAACTCTATTAGTTTTTCAAAGGTATCATCACTTATATAATGCTCCATATTACAGGCATCTTTTTCAGCAATTTCTTCTCTTACTCCTAATATTTTATTTAAAAAATACAATAATTTGCTATGTTTATCATAAATATTTGCAGCCCTAACTTTTCCTTCTTCTGTTAATTCAATATATCCATATCTTTCATGCTCAATATATCCCTTTGCCTCGAGTTTTTTTAAAGCACCAATGACTGAAGCAGTTTTCACATCCATTTTGGCAACTACGCTCTTGACACGGACAACATTTTTATCCAAAGAGATTAAATAGATAGCTTCTAAATAATCTTCAAGGCTCTTACTTAAATCATGTGTTTTCTTTTCCATATCCTTTATTTTATCCTCAATCACAAAACAAAGTCAATTTTTCTTGACAAAAAAAAGAAAATTTGTAATAATATGTCATATTGGGAAGTCGTCTAATTGGCAGGACATATGCCTCTGGAGCATAGAGTTGGGGTTCGAGTCCCTGCTTCCCAGTTTTTCATTCACCTTACACATTATTTCCAACCTCTGATACTTTTTTTAATTGCCCATCTATGTTCCTTATAACTTTTTGAAAAATGATGTGCTCTTTTACCCCTCTCCTTTCTTACAAAATATAAATAGTCAGTTAACTCAGGAGAGATTGCAGCTTCAAATGAAGCCTTACCAGGATTACAAATTGGTCCTGGGGGTAAGCCAATATATTTATATGTATTATAGGGAGAATCAATTTTTCTGCCAAGTTTTTTCCATTTCATTTTATTATAGATTCCAGCTTTTTTTAAAGCATATATCATCGTAGGATCACATTGTAATAACATTTTTTTTTTTATTCTATTATGATAAACTGAGGATACAAGCCTTCTCTCAGACTCTAATGAAGTTTCTTTTTCAATTAATGAGGCAAGTACAACAATACCCCGAATCGAGAACCCCATCTCCCGTGCCTGTAACCGCATTTTAATTGTAAAAATTTCATTAAATTTAACAATTACAATTTTAACCAGCTCTTCCTCTGAGATACCTTTCCTGACAAAATATGTTTCTGGCAAGATATAACCCTCCAAATCTTCTGCCTCTCCATCAAAATCTTTAATAATATCCGTATTTTTAAAAGCCTTAATTAATTTTTCTTTTTTAAAAGTATAATTTGTTGAGAGAAAGTTTGTAATTTCATCTAAGGTTTTCCCTTCTTTTATTGTAACTCTATATGGAATAAACTGCCCTTTACTTAATTTCAGTATAACTTCTCCCATTCTCAAAGGTTTATTGAATGAATACTCACCAGACTTTAAAATTACATCCGAATAATAAAACTTATAATATATTCTAAAATATGAATAACTCGATATTAAGCCTTTTAAATATAATACCTTACCAATTTCATATACAGTCATTCCTTTAGGTATAATAATAGAAACAGAGTTTTTATAATTCATAAAGGGTCTATTAGTCTGAAATTTAAAATCACTATAAAAGAAATAACCTGCAATTACCGCAATAAACAGTAAAAACAACAATAAATATATAAAGAATTTTTTCATTTTTTATCAAAATATTGATTTAAAATAATTACAGCAGACATTGAATCCAATTTACCTTTTCTTTTTTTAAAATCAGGTATTTGAACTTTTAATATTTCTTCTGCTTCAAAACTTGTAAGTCTTTCATCAATCATCTGAACACCAATTTTTACTTTTTTTTTTAAGAACCTGTAAAAATTATCTACTTCTAAAGCTATTTTACTCATTGAGCCATCCATATTTAAAGGTAAACCTATTATAATTTTACCAACATCCAGTTCATTTATTAATTTTTTAATATAATCTAAATCGGAAAATAAATCCTTTCTGTTTAAATGTTCTAAAGGAGTTGGTACTTTAAGCTCTACACTAGCTATAGCAAAACCCATTCTTTTTTTTCCATAATCAATAGCAAGAACTTTCATCAAACTCTATCCTTTTTATCATTAATCAATATTACTATTAAATTTATTCTTTTGCAAGTTAAATTATTAATTTCATTTACAAAAACTATTTAATTTAGGTATAATTACAGATGAAAAACTTATATAAACTTTCAAAATATAATAGTGCTTTTTTAAGCTATGATAATTATGATAAAAATGATAAATTTATTTCAGCTACCACATTATTAAAACCTACACGAGAAATTTTAATTAGTAGAAGATGGAGCAGTGAAGAATATCAAGATGTCTCAGATAAAATTGCAATTAAAATTGGAACAGGCGTTCACGACCTCAGGGAAAACACACCCTTTGAGGATTGTATAATGAGAGAAGAGCGGATGTTTTGTTCATTAGAACACTTAGGCGTAACAAAATTCGGGCTATCAGGAAAACCCGACCTTATTGACTACGATTATAATCAACCTCAAATTGATACTGATAAAGGACTTGTCGTTATTGAGGATCTTAAAGTATCAGGCATATTAAAATTAAAATATAAAAACTTCGAGGACTATATCCTGCAACTCTCAATACTAAGATATCTTGCTTTGAGAGATATAAAATTAAAAAATATTTTAGAGTTAAAAGGTCTAAGTCAAAATGAAGAAGCCTTTTCAAAGTATGGAGTTATTACCTTTTTGGCTAAGGACTGGTCGAATAGAAACTCAGACCTTTCGCCAATTGCTATAAAAGAAATCCCATTAAAACTAATTGAAGACGAAGCTATAGAAATTAGAATAGCAAGAAAATGTACTGAATTACAAAAATACTGGGATGTTACAGACCAAAATGATATGCCTGAATGTTCTTCTAAAATAACACAAAAATATAATGGGAAAATATGTGAAAAATACTGCTCTGCAAGATTTCAATGTAATAAATCGCCTGTTTTTAAGAGTGATGTAAAATAAAAAGAATAATATTTAACTTGACTTTTATATCTATTCAAGTTATAAATATTTTCGCGGTTAGACAAATAGATTAAGAGAGGAAAAATGTGTGGTGTAATAGGACTATTTGATAATGAAAATGTTGTTTCAAAATTATATTCATCTATGCTTACAATTCAGCATAGAGGTCAGGATTCTGCAGGAATACTTACTTTTGATGGTACATTTCATTTAAAAAAAGGGAATGGTTTAATCCGTGATATTTTCGACCAGAAAAACATTGCAAGACTACAAGGTAACATTGGGATCGGTCATACAAGGTACCCAACTGTTGGAGAGGGTTCGGTAGAAGATGCTCAACCATTTTGGTTAAATTTCCCCTTTGGTATAGCTGGGGCACATAACGGAAATATTACAAATTTTTTTCAGTTAAAAAAGGAACTCAACGATAAATCTAAAAAAATTATTAATTCAAACTGTGACATGGAAGTTGTTCTTAATGTTTTTGCAGAATACATTGAAAAATTTAAAAATAAGAAAATCACACCTGAAATAATATTTAATGCTGTAAAATATGTTTATAAGAGAGTCAAGGGTAGTTATGCCGTAGTTTTATATATTGCAGGAATAGGAATGCTTGGTTTTAGAGACCCTTATGGTTTGAGGCCATTGCTCTTTGGAGAAACAAAACCTGAATTGACAAACGAAAAATCAATTTATGGATTTGCCTCTGAAAGTACATCTTTAAGTGTTCTTAATTTTGATATAATTAGAGATGTGGAGCCTGGTTCTGCAATTTTTATTAATGAAGACAAAGAAATATTTGAAAAAAAACTGTCAAGCAAACCACATAGACCGTGTATATTTGAATATATTTACTTTGCCAGGCCTGATTCAGACTTAAATGGGATAAATGTTTACTCATCAAGAGTTGAGCTTGGTAATAGTCTTGCCAAAAAAATCAAAAAACTTAAATTAGATATTGACATCGTTTCCCCAGTACCGGATTCTGCACGAACAGCATCAATAGCAATCGCAAGAAAACTAAAACTAAAATACAGAGAAGGTTTAGTAAAAAACAGATATATTGGAAGAACATTTATCATGCCTGAAGATAATGCAAGAAAAGAGTCTATAAATCAAAAATTAAATCCTATTGAAGCTGTATTTATAGACAAAAATGTACTTCTTGTTGACGATTCAATAGTTAGAGGAAATACTTCAAGAGCTATTGTTCAGATGGTCAGAAATGCCGGTGCAAAAAAGATTTTCTTTGCCTCATACTCATCTCCATTAACAAATCCCTGTTTTTATGGTATAGATATGCAAACAAAGGGAGAGTTCATTGCATTAAACTCAACAGAAGAAGAGATTGCAAAAAAAATTGGTGCTGATTTAGTTATTTATCAGGATATCAAAGATATGGAACGTTCAGTAAGGGCTCAGAATAAACAAATTAAATCTTTTTGCAAAGCCTGTTTTACTGGTGATTATCCAACAGGGGATATTACAGAGGATATGCTGGTACAGATAGAAAATGATCGTGCAAATAATGTTAAGAGTAAATTAAATAATAAAAACAAATGAATGAAATAAAATTGTTTACAGGGAAAATAAACGAAGAAGGTATTGTTAAAATACTATTCAAATTACATTTAGATAAACTTACAGGAAATTTATCAATTATTCAAGATGAAATATTATTTAATATAATAATAAAAAATGGAATTATCATTTTTGTAAAATCCAAATCAGAAGCAAACACTTTAGGTAATTTTTTAATAAAACAAAATATAATTACTAAAACCGATTCAGATAAGGCATTTGAGTTTTCCAATAAAAATAATAAAAGGTTTGGAAGATCATTACTTGAGCTTGGTTTAATTGACAATGATGGCCTATGGAAAAATGTAAAAGAACATCTAATTGAAACTCTATTATCTCTATTTATACATAATACAGGAAATTATGAGTTTTTTTCAAATTCAAACTTTGATGAAGAAAATATCACATTAAATCTAAATATACCTCAATTATTAGTAGAAGGTTCAAGATTAAGAACAAATAATGGTTTAATAGATGAAAAATTAGCAGCTACCGAAGATATTTATCCTCAAGATTATACTTACATCGAAAAACTTAATTTAAAACCCTACGAATACCATATACTTAATTTGATAGAAAAAGAAAGCAAACTATCAAAAATTCTTGAAAAAAGTGAACTATTAAGATTTGATACTTTAAAATTAATTGACCTATTTTTAACTATGGATATAATTACAAATAATAAAGAGAAAAGCATTGAGAGTCTAAATGCTAAAAAATCAGAACCAAAAAAAATCATCAACGAAAACGAAAAAATATCTGGAACGGCATCTTTTAAATCATTTGCAGAAGCATTAAAATATTATAATAATAAATATGAATTAATATATAAAGTTTTTTCAAAGGAAATTGGACCAATTTCACTTTCTATTTTGCAAAAAAGTATAAGTGATGTATCTGATAATCTCCCCGTTTACCTTCGTAAAATAAAATGGAATAGTAATGGAACAATTCAGGAAGCATCCTTATTAAAATCTATGTACCATAAAGATTTTCATGAAAACATTAAAGTATTTTTAACAGGGCTTGAAGAAATACTATATGCTGGTATTTACACAATAAGAAAAAACATTAGCCCTGAAAAAGAACAGACGATTTTAAAATGGATAAACAAACCCGTAAAATAGCATTAATTAAAAGACAAACCTTTTTTTTAATACTATTCTTTATATTTTTTTTTGTATATATTGTATATACTATAATAAAACTAAATTAATGGAAGACAAACATATAATTCAAGTATTTGGTCCAACAGGAGTAGGCAAAAGCAGTGTTTCAATCAAGATTGCACAATATTTTAATTGTGAAATAATATCAGCAGATTCAATGCAGGTTTATAAAGATTTTAATATTGGTACTGACAAAATTACTAAAAAAAAAATGAATGGTATCAAACACCATCTTTTAGATTTTATTTCAGACTGTTCTCAGTTCAATGCATCAAAATTCCTAGAATTAGCTTATGAAAAGTCAGAAGAAATTATACAAAAACAAAAAATACCATTAGTTTGTGGTGGTACACCTTTTTACCATAGAGTAATAAGAAATGGCATCTTCCCGGAAAAAGATAATACTAAAGATAAAAGAGAAGAAATTAATAGACAAATAGAAAAAGAAGGCTCAGAAGTTTTTTGGAATAAACTTAATGATATTGACCCAAAATATGCTAAAAAAATCAGCATAAATGATAAACTGAGAATTGGAAGAGGACTGGAAATATTTTATGTGAACAATATTATCCCTTCAGAAATATTTAAGCTAACAGATACTCCTTTTAAAGATTATAAATTCATTAGAATTGGACTTAATATTGAAAGAAAATTACTTTATGAAAAAATTAATAAAAGAGTCGATGAAATGATAGAAAATGGTTTAGTAAATGAAGTTAAACTGTTAAAAGAAAAATATCATTTAACCTGCCCTCCTTTTTCATCATTAGGATATAAAGAAATTTTAATGGTATTAAACAATGAAATTGACATGAATAGAGGTATCGAATTAATAAAACAATACTCAAGAAATTATGCAAAAAGACAATTATCCTGGTTTCGCGGAGAAAAAGAAGTCAGATGGTTTGAACCTGTTGAGATTGATAATATAATAGAGTATATTAATATTATATTAAGGCAAATAGGCAAGTAGGCAAGTAGGCAAAGAGTTATATCAAAAAAAGTTTACACCTCCCTGCCTCTCTGCCTATTGCCTATTGCCTTTATTTAACCAT
>JAOZTV010000206.1 GCA_029939015.1 Candidatus Aminicenantota bacterium | reverse complement strand
AATCCAAAACAGCAAATTCAAATGAAAAAACATTTTGTTTATAATCAAGAATTATTGCCTTTGCTTCAGTAATATTTTTTTTTAAAGGCGATTTTTTACTTTTATTCATCTTAATAGTTTTATTAAATATTTTAAATTTTGTTAAAACTATAGGTGACTCTTTTTTACTAATATGGAAATTGTTTTTCGTAAATTTATATAAGCCATCACCACCTAGATAAATTTCCCCTTTCTGATTAATTGCAGAAGCATTTGCATTAAACCCACCCCTAATATTAAAATTATTAAAAATTTTATTTTTGGGCTCAAAAATTGATAAGCCTTTTGTTGTAGCTATCCAAATATTACCAGAATGATCTTCTATAATACTGGAAATATAATCATATATTAAACCATTTTTTTTTGTAAATGTTTTAAAAGTATTATTTTTTCTATTATACTTATTCACTCCTCCTTTGGTTCCTATCCATAATGATTTTTTACTATCTTCAAATATTGTTGTAATCCAATTATTGTTTATACTATTAATATTTTCTCTTTTTTTTAAAAATCTTGTGAATTTCATTTTATCAAATCTATTTAGCCCATTATTTGTTCCAATCCATAAATTTCCAAACGAATCTTCAACGATATTAGCGATTGTATTATCACTTAAACTATTATCGTCGTCCTGATTATGTTTATAATGAATAAACACATTATTTTTCTTATCAAATTTATCTAATCCAGACATTGTCCCAATCCATAAAAACCTAGCTTTATCTTCAAATAAAGCCAGAACAATGTTATTTATTAAGCTATCTGGACGATTGGGGTTATTTTTATATAACTCATAAATATTTTTCTTTTCATTAATTTTCAGAAGCCCTTTAAATGTCCCTATCCAAAGAATTCCATTTTTCGTTTTATAAGCAGATGTAATAATCAAATTATTATTAAAATTATTCTCCTTTATATCAATATCATATTTGACAAACTTTTTATTATTAAATTTGAATAAGCCATCATAAGGTGAGCCTACTAATAATTCATCAGTATTCATAAACTGAAAAAAACCAATTTTATTTGTAATTCTTATTTTTGGATTATTTTGTTTAATAAGATAGTGATTAAACTTAATCTTTTCTGATTTGACTTTCCATAAACCAGAATCAGTGCTAAGCCAAATAAGCCCATCTCTGTTTTTATATAGAGAAAAAATAACTTTACCTCTGAAATTTTTCTCACTTCTATTATTATCAGTAATTCTTTTATATGTATTATCTCTTTTATTCAATATATACAGTCCTTCTCTCATTGTTCCTATCCATAAGACACCATATTTATTTTCAATGATTGTGTTTATATTTAGCGATTTATTAAAAAAAACGTTTTTATATGAGCTAAAAGTATCTTTTTTATTATTATATAAGTTCAACCCCCTATTAGTTCCTACAAAAACATCATCATTTTTGTCAATTAAAATAACATTTATATTATTATCATCCAATCCATCCTGCTTTAGTTTATTATTCACATAACGATAGATTTTATTGTATTTGTTTAACCTGAATATTCCATTATTTGTTCCAATCCATAAATTCCCCTTTTTATCTCCAGAAATTGTGCTAATAGAAGAATTATTCAAAAGTTCATTTTTGCTCCACAAGACAAATTTTTTTTTTTTTTTTATAAACTTATAAACTCCCTTATGAGTCCCTACCCAAAAATCACCGTTTTTACTTTCATAGATTGAATAAATTTTATTACTATCACTATTGTTTTTTTTTATATCAGGATAGTAATTATAAAATTTTTCACTTTGTGGATCAAACATATTTAAGCCTTGTTGGGTACAAACCCAAATAAAGCCATTTTTATCCTGATACAGTCTATATATTATATTATCACTTAAACTATTTAAATCATCAGATACATATTTGTAGCTTACAAAACCATTACTATCATATTTGAACAATCCTTCAACTGTTCCAAACCACATAAAACCATTATTATCCTCCAATATACTTAAAATACTTCCAGTGGAAATATTTATAGGAATTTGATCAAATTTAATTTCTTCACTTTTTAAATCCAGAGCATAAACAAAAAATAATATAATAATGATAGTGAAATATTTTTTTAACATATATTATTATATTACATATTTTAAATATTTCAATCTTAGGACTCGCAAATAATGTTGGATTTTATACTTGATATTGTACCAATCTTCTTCGTTAACTAACAATAAATTATTTTTATACACTTGGATGACTAATTTGATATTTAGTTAATTTAATTTCTCCTTCCTCATCTTCAAAAGATAGAAACAAATTATTTCCACTAAATTCTATTACACGTATATTATTGCCTTCTCCAATCTCAATATTATTTGAATATAAGTATTCTCCATTTGAAGAAAAAATATCAATTGCCTGAGATGACCTAGCATCCGGATCTGAAACAAAAACATATACTAAGCCGTTATCCATAGCAAATATTCTCTGAAAAAAGGATGCTTTTTTAGGAAGTCCTGCCAGTATCTTTTTTATCATTTCTGGTGGAATTTTTTTGAAGTTTTTTGCCAGCTCGGCTAAGAAATTTTTAGAAACTTTTTTTTGTTCTCTTCCCTGTAAAAGAAAATAACTTTCTGTTTTCTTTTTTAAATTTCTTTTAGTAATCCTATAATTGTCACTCATTCCATAATATAAGTTTCCATCTTTATAATCAACTGTCATTCGCGGTGTTATACTTCCAATGATTATTGCTGCAATCATACGGGTTCCGTTACCCTCTTTACTTGTTGAAGCCTTTTCATAAGGATTAAATGTTGTGATAAGGGTCTCTGTTTTTTTTAATAAATTATAAGATTTAATCTTTCTGATTTTTTTATTCGAAACCCCGGTTATAATAGGTACAGAAATTAAAACATCTTTAGAAATAAAACCTTCGGGTTTTATTGAAGCCGGTATTTTAAGAGTTTTTTTAAAATTTCCATCGAGTGAGAAATAGTGAACGCTACCTCTTTCAACAAATATAAGATTATTTTCTTTAACAAATAATTGCTCTCCCAGTCGAAATGTTTTAAATTCACCGGGGCCTTCTCCCATTTTACCAAATTTAGATAAAAATTTCCCATCCTTATTAAATATAAGGATTTTTTGAAGTCTATTATCTAACACATAAACTCTGCCATCTTTTGAAACTCTTACATTTTGAATACTTCCAAAAACTTCTGTTCCAGTTCCCTCAATTTCCCATATCTTTTTTAATTGAAGATCCCATTTGCCCTTAATTGGTTTGTCTGAATTTTTTATTATCTGCCCGCTAATTGTAACAATCATAAAAAAAACCAAAACAATTAGAATTATAAACTTTTTCATTCTATTACCTCCTTTATTTTAGTAGCATTATTATTTTTTATATTAATAATAAGCTTAATAATTAAAACAATTATTGCCATTATAGCCATTCCCATGAAAAGACCTGCAATAAAATCATCTGTTCCAGTTGACATTTTGTTTTTAGAATTATTTATAAAATTATAAATCCCTCCAAATATAAGTGGTGGAAGCATAATATTTACTATTAAATTTAGCATTTTTAGATGTTTTTCCATTTTATTATCTCCTTTATTTTTTTTAGGTATATCCAAAAGTTTTAAAGCTAAAAATTTTTGAAACCAAATGAATTGTCCAATTCATTTAATTTAACTGTTTTGTTAACCATTTGTGTAATATATTTTTAGCTTCTCCACTTATCATTTCGTGACCTTTACCTATAATTTTTTTGAACTCTACCGTTGCTCCATGTTTTTTTAAGACATCAACCATTTTTTCAACTCTTTCAATCGGAATATTTCTATCCTGATCACCATGAAATACGATCATCTCAATATTTTTGAATTTAGACAAATATTTGTCTTCTAAAAAATTGGGACATTCATTATTACGATTGAATCTTTTAGTGGCAAATGGTGTCCCACTATTAATAATAAGTCCTTTAAATTTTTTTGGTGTCTCAAAATAAGTTCTTAATACCCCATATCCACCCATCGAAAAACCTGAAAGAAATATATTTTTTGAATCTATATTATAACTTCGCTTAACCGCCTCTATTGCTTCAGATATATCTTTTTGAGCATTATCTTTAGTAAAATAATTTGATAAGCCGCGCCCTTTAGGTCCTAATAAAATAAACTTTTTTAAAGGAAACATTTTTCGTGCATATTGAAGGTTTTTTTCTGATGATTCACTCCCATGTAAAAAAACAATTAAAGGATATTTTTTTGATGAAACATACGCCTCCGGTAAGTTAACAGTATAAGGTTGCAGTGTATTATCTATTTTAGAACGATATGCCTTACGCAAAAACCCTTTTTTCTCTCTTATAATATCATTGCCATTTTCTGATTGATTAATATGTTTTTTAAGTTGATCAATCTCTAATCTGACAGTTGCTGCCGTATCATAGGTTTTTAAGCTTTTCAGGGTTTTTTGAATTTCTTCGATGCTGAATTGTAATGAAAAAATACTATCCAATGAAATCTTAGATTTAAGTGCAATAATTTTCTTATTTAGTTTCTCAGGATTTAATGGAGAAAATACTGTTAAATAGTTTTGACCTTTTAATTCAGTTGAGGAAGATTGCAATTCTATATTATAGCCACCTACAGGCAATATTAATTCAGATAGTGATAGTTTTTTTATAGTTTGCCCTTTTTGATACTCATATTTTAATTGGTCTTCGGCATATATGTGCCCTTCTCCTGTTTTATAGCTGAAGTAGATGTTTTCATTTCCACTTTTTGAAGCAATTGTTACAGCTGTTAAATCAATGTTTTCCCCTGCTTTAATATGATTTTTAGAAAGTTGCACAAATGATTTTGCTTTCCCTGAATGAACAGGTTTTTCAAATTTTAGAACCTGATATCTCCTTGGCCTGTTTCCACCTAAACTGCTTGGAAAAACACGATATTTTATTCTATCTTTTTTTCCAATAGCTTTTACAAATACCAGATTAAATCCAATTCCATCCTTCATTAACCAGGGATGATATGGATGCACTTCTCTCCAGGGTAATAATAATTCAAACCCTATTTTATTTTTCCCAGAATTAAATTCCATTTTAGTTTTATCACTGACCTTTTTAAAAACATCCTTATTATGATACCAGAATATCTTTCTTGTCCATTCAAGCCTTTGTTCATTAACAGCAGAACCACCTAATACATAAAAATCACTTGTTGGATCACTATCCGGTAGTGCTTTTGCAATTAAAAGATGAAATCCATCCCCGAATTGAAATGCTCGTTCCCGATATTGAATATCATTTGATTCGACTTCAATATAAAGATATAAAAAATCAATCCCATACGCAAGACGATATGAAGCAGGAGGTACATTGATACTGAAATTGGATTTTTGAGATATTGGAAAATTACGTATTGGAAGAGTTTTTAAACTTTCATCCAGACGACCATCAATTTTCGGTGCTTTTGATAGATATGTAACTTCCTGATTATTTTTTTTTTGCTCTTGACTAAATATATTTGATACATTAAAAGTAATTAATAATATCGCCAGTATTAATTTATTTGTTAAGAACAAATTGTTTTTTAGATTTTCCATTTTTATCTCAATAAATTTTTTATAATTTAGATATTAATAAATTCCATTTTTCATTCTCTT
>JAOZTV010000205.1 GCA_029939015.1 Candidatus Aminicenantota bacterium | reverse complement strand
TCACAGTTTTAAGGAGTTGAAAACCATCCATTTCAGGCATTAAAATATCTGAAATAATCAAATCAAATTTATTACTTCGCAACTTCTCCAAGGCTTCTTTTCCATTTATAGCCAGTGTCGCATTATATCCAATACTGTTAATTATATTCTCAAGATGTCTGCTACTTTCCAAATTATCATCAACTATCAATATTTCCAATTTACGCCTCCAAAAATAACTCAATTTTTTTTATAAATGTTTTTGGCTCAATTGGTTTTTCTCTATAGCCTGACATTGCAGAAGAATTTATTATAGAAATAAAATCTAGTTTAGCTATAATATAAGCAGTTTTTATCATTTATTTTCTCAATCGTTAATAAGATAAACTAAAAAAAATAAATTGTCAACAGTATTTTACGAATAACGCAACTTACTTGAAAAAAAAATTCAACTTTTTCAAAACTTTATTTGATTGTTGACAAAAATTATTTATTTATACATAATATATTATTATGAAAGAAAGAATGAATAGAAAAGAGGTACAGTTTGCAACTTCCGAAGAACTTGAAGCAAAAGATATAGAGTATTGGGCGAATGCTCCAATTAAAGAAAAACTGGAAACAATCACATATTTGAGGGAGTGTTTTTATGGAAAAGAGGCAACTACCGGAAGACTTTTTAGACTTTTTAGATTTGTTGAACTCAAATAATGTCAAATATTTACTATTAGGTGGCTGGGCTGTTGGTATATATGGACACCCAAGAGCTACAAAAGACATTGATTTCTTAATAAATACAGATGATGAAAATTTAATTAAACTTAGTAAAGCTCTTTATGAATTTGGTGCACCGACAGTAGACATGAGTAATTTTAAGATAAAAAAATATGTCTTCAGAATGGGAAGATCACCTGTGCAAATAGATATCATTAATTCTGCCGATGGCATTGATTTTAACAAATGTTTTCCAAATAAAAATGTCATTGACATTAATGGAATTAAAGTTTCGGTTATCTCTAAAAAAGATTTGATAAAAAACAAAACAGCATCAGGAAGAACTCAAGATCTTGCTGATGTAGAAAAATTAAAATAGAAAATAATTAGATTGGCAAAAAAAATTATTTATAATATTTGCCTGGCACAAAAAGCCACTAAAACCATTTAGATTAAAAAGCCTAATTCAAAAAGTACATGAAGTATTGAATATTAATTAAAAAAAATCTACCCTAAAAAGTTCTTGTCTGAAACTATAATCTACACCAAAATCTCCCAAAGAGAGTTCTAAGATGTTTTCTTAGGACTCTCTTTTGGAGAAATATGCCAGGATTAAACTTTATTTACATACGTTTTAGTTATTACTTCTTCTCCATAGTGGAGCTCCTGTTTCGGGGTCTCTTAACTGTACTTTAATTCCATCTATTGTAATAGACATCAGAACATTTACCGTATTTGTGTCATATACAACTGCATACCCTTCTACACTAACTGTATCACCTACTACAGGTTTAACAAGTCCTAAATTTTCCCAATATGTGAATGATCCCAATCCTGTAACTGTAACATTGCCTGAAGCTGTCGCAATTACAAGTCCATCACCACTGAATCCTGATTGATCCATTGGACCTGTACTAATGATGTCACCTTCTAAAGAAAATGAGGTGCCTTCAAGAATACCTGTATATGAACCGTATCCTCCACCACTCCAGTTTCCTTCACCTGTTCCGTTACCTGAAATTCCTCTCCATAGAGGTCGTCCATCTGCATCACGAAGTTCAACCATTGCTCCATTTACAATAATATCAGTTAATACATTCCCTATAACTCCATCATAATCCACTGTATAGCCATTACCACTGACTGTATCGCCAACAACCGGTTTTTCTACACTTAAACTATCCCAGTAATTAATTGGACCAATACCTGTAATAGTTAAGTTTCCATTAGTAGTTGATACTACAAGATCTCCACCAACAACTCCACACTCAATAACTGTACCACTGAAAGAAAATGGCGTCCCGTCAATAATACTATAAAGATTAGTACCACCGTTTCCACTTCCTCCATTGCCGCCATTTCCACCATTACCGCTACCACCATTACCATTTCCACCGCCATTATTCTGTGCCAAAACCGGTAAAACCAGTAATGTTATAACAGCTAACATAATAATCCATTTTTTAATCATTTAAAACCTCCTTTTTTTACATAATATGCTAGCAATTTTGATGCCAAATTTTTTAGATTTCAGAAAACCCCTGTCATATACGGAATTTTATGGTTTTTCCAGATAAGTAACAAAATATTATTCAAACTTATATCGCAAGAGTTCACTGTATTAACGCAAAACTTAGCGAATTAGCAAGATTTTTAAAAAAAAGTTCACTTTTGATTTTTAAATGACAATAATTGAGTTTCTATTGACAAAAATATTTTTATATTCTATTCTTATAATGTTAATAAAATGAATTAAAAGCAATAATTGATTTTGAGAGTAATTTAAGAGAAAAGTTTGATAGAGGAGGTATTATGAAAATAAAACCAACATATCAGGAATTACAAGAAGAAAACAAAATACTTCGCAAACATTTTTCCGAAAAAATGAAAATTTCAGAATTAATACTTTTAAAAAATATCATGCAATCAAATACAGAAATATCTATTGCTGCTACCGATATTGATTTAAACTTAATTTGTTTTAATAAAAAAGCAGAACAGATATTTGGTTATAATGCAAAAGATGTTATAGGAAAAAATTTAACTGAAATTCATGGAATGGAAAAAGTTGAATTTTTGAGAATTGAAAATGCAATTGAAATTATTAAAAAACAGAACAGATATGAATATTTTGTAACAACAAATAAAGATGATGAAATAAAATATTATAAATCAATTGTAAACGGTATTTGGGATGATTCAAAAAATCTTGATGGCTTTGTCTTGTTTACCGAAGATATAACTGAACAAAAAAAAGCAGAAGAAACATTAAAAAACTCAGAAGAGAGGTTGAAAATCCTATTTGAATCTGCCCCTAATCCATATTACCTTGCAGATCAAAAAGGTTATTTCATTGATGGAAACAAAGCTGCGGAGGATTTATTAGGATATAAAAAAGAAGAATTGATAGGAAAAAGTTTTTTAAATCTTAAAATATTGTCTGTAAAACAAATACTACGTGCATCAAAGCTCTTACTGAAAAATATTCAGGGTAAAAGAACAGGACCTGATGAATTTATTTTGAAACGCAAAGATGAAAGTCAAGTTTATACAGAAATGCATACTTACCCTGTAAAAATCAAAAATAGAACTGTAATTCTTGGCATTGCACACGATATTACCGAGCGTAAACAAGCAGAAAACAATATGCACATCCAGCATGAACTGGCTTTAATAACAAGTGGGAGCAACAGTCTGGATTTTATTATGGAATCTCTGCTCGATCTTAGCATGCAATTAGACAGCATTGATTGTGTTGGTATATATCTTGTAAATGAATTTTCTGGTTCAATCAATTTAAAATATCACAGAGGATTTACAAAGGAGTTTGTACAATCTGCTTCTTATTTTGATGTAAATTCACCTAATGTGAAACTAATTAATAAAGAAAAACCTATATATTACAACTATTCTGAAATCCTGCTGCAAAAAGAAGATGATATTCGTAAAAAAGAGGGTTTAAGGGCAACAGCGATAATACCAATAATATTTAAAAAGAAAACTATTGCCGTATTAAACGTTGCTTCACTTAAGTATGACGAAATCTCTGAAAATTCACGCCTTATACTTGAATCGCTTGCAGCACAACTTGGTTCGGCAATAATTAGAACACAAACTATTGAAAAATTAACATCAAGTGAGGAAAACTACCGGCATTTATTTGAAGAAAGCCCACTATCTCTTGTTAAAGAAGATTGGTCTGGAGTAAAAAAATTATTGGAAAAAAAGAAAAAAGAGGAAATTTCTATTTCCAAAGAATATTTTGATAAAAATCCTGATTTTTTTAATTCCTGTATCTCAGCTATTAAAATTTTAGATATTAATAAAAAAACTCTGGAATTGTTGAAGTTTAAGAGTAAAGATAAATTTATTAGAGATGTTAAAATGATTTTTAATGCAAAATCTTTAATAACATTAAAAAATGAATTAAATGCAATTGCAAATGATGAGAAATCTTTTTCAGAAGAATCTGAATTAGTTGATGCAAAGGGAAAAACACTATCAGTAATAATTAAATACCAGATTGTTGGTGATTATAAAAATATATTATTTTCAATTATTGATATTTCAGAACAGAAGCAGGCAGAGAAGCTCATGCTGAAAACTTCACGAATGGAGGTCACAGCAACCTTAGCTGCCGGTGTTGCTCATGATTTTAATAATCTGATGGTTGGTGTTCTTGGCAATGCAGATCTTTTAAAACTGCAATACGATAAGAATTCCGATGTATTTAAAAAACTAAAAAATATTGCAGATAATGCAAATAAAGCAGGAGAACTTTCACAAAAATTACTTGCATTTGCAAGAGGCGGAAAATACCATCCTCAAATACTAAATATAAATACTATTGTAAAGGATACCTTAAGCTTAAATAAACATTCATTTCCACCTCGAATTAATTTAGAAATAAATATTGAGCCTGAATTATTAAGTATTAATGCAGACTCATCACAAATGACTCAAATATTGATGAATCTATGTATAAACTCAGTTGAATCAATAAAAAATAACGGAAATATTATTATAAAAACATATAATATAGATATTGACAAAGAATTTGCAGAATCTCATCCACCATTAAAGGAAGGTAATCATATTTGTCTAACAGTTGAAGATACAGGCAGTGGAATGGATAAAGATATATTGCCAAAAATTTTCGAACCATTTTTCAGTACAAAGTCAACAGGCAGAGGGCTTGGCATGGCTGCGGTTTTTGGTATTATTGAAAATCATGATGGCTATATTTCTATTGAGAGTGAGTTTGCTAAAGGAACTACCATTAATATATATATTCCCGCTGTTAAATTAGAAGAAAAAAGAAACAAAATATTGTATGATAAAAAATCAAAAAAGAAGATATCTGCAGAAGCTCTAACAATTCTAATTATTGATGACGAAGAAATGGTTCTTGATGTATCCAAGCAATTTCTTGAAATACATGGTTATAAGACAATATTGGCTAATAATGGGCAGGAAGCTGTCAATATAGCTCAAAATTATGACAAAGATATACATCTTGCATTATTGGATATGGGTATGCCTGTAATGGGAGGACAAGAAGCATTCCCACTTTTAAAGAAAGCCCGTCCTGAATTAAAAGTAATTATTTGTAGTGGATATGAATTGGATTCAGCCGCTCAATTGCTTTTGGATTCCGGTGCTAATGCATTTTTGCAAAAACCTTTTAGATTAAAAAGCCTAACTCAAAAAGTACATGAAGTATTAGATATTAATTAAAAAAAATCTCATATAATTTTAAAAAGCCAAAAGTCCTTGCTGCTAAAATCTCCCATCCGACACAAAAGATTTTATGATAATTCAAGTTAGTTTTATAGCTTCTAAAGCATTAACACTTCACTCTCATTCGTAAAATTACAGGTAATTTTTAAGGTGTACCTTAAATATTACAGCAAAAAACACTATTGAAGTTCAGAAACATATTAGACTCTGGGCCCCCCAAAACCCCGAATGATATTTAATAAAATAATAAC
>JAOZTV010000204.1:730-5727 GCA_029939015.1 Candidatus Aminicenantota bacterium | reverse complement strand
AACTGTTTTTGTTGTTTTTGTCATAGATTCATCATTGCTATTACTCAATAAAGTTTCAACCTTTCCATCAAAATTATAAGGCAGTAGCCTATAATAACTCAATGCAAAGGTCCACTTTGTACTTAAAAAATTAGCCGGCACAGAGACTGAAAAAAAATCAATATTTCTATAGTCAATATTTAAGTTTTTTGTATAGTTTTCAGCATAAGAACCATAATCTTTAGTTTCAATATCATAAGTGTTTTTTAAATTAGACATTTCATAACTTAAATATATTTTAGGCGTTTTAAAAGCAGCAATTCCAGCAGGATTCAAATAAATGGTAGAAAGATCATCCGAAATAGCAGTAAAAGCATTAGACATAGACAAAGACTTAGCCCCAAAGGTAAAATTATAATAAGAATACAAAGATTTATAAGAACCATAACCAGAAATTGTCATCAAAAAGAAGAATATTATTAAAAAAGCTTGTGTTAATCTCAAACTTGTTCTTATTGACAGTAACTGGAACCAAGTTAAGCGTGAGGTGACTACCTCTGTAGCGTGCCCCGCAGGGAGTGAGGAACGCCCGAACGACTGAGGACCCGGAGTTAAAAACTGAGCACAGTTTTTAACGTTAGCGAAAGAGGTATCACCGGAAGCGCCCTTAGTACAATAATTCTTATTCATCAGCATCCTCTTCCTCATTATACCCAACCCTATCATCATCATCCTCAACAAATATCCTACCACCAGAATTATCTTCAAAAGATATACAACACATAAGCCTGCCACATAAACCTGAAATCTTTAAAGGATTCATATTCATATTTTGTTTCTTTGCCATTTGTAATGTAATAGGTTCAATATTCTTCAAAAAACCCTTACAACATAAGGCTCTTCCACAGATACCTAGACCGCCAAGCATTTTCGCCTCATCCCTTACACCAATCTGACGCATTTCAATTCTCATTCTGAATTTTTTTGCAAGATCCTTAACAAGATCACGAAAATCTATTCGTCCTTCAGAAGAAAAGTAAAAAATTGCTTTTTTTTCAGAAGTAAAAAACGTTACTCTAATAAGTTTAATTGGTATTTCTCTATCTTTTATCTTACTTAGGCAAAAATCATAAGCTTTTTTTTCATCTTCTTTTTTTCTATTAAAATTGTCAATATCCTGCTTACTCGCAATCCTTACAATTTCATTAATTGAATCAATGTTTTTAAATTCATTAAAAGATTGCCCAAAAGATTTTACAACTTTGCCGATTTCTTCCCCAGTTAGAGTACTGACAATTGTAGCATCACCGGGTTTAATCTCCTGACTTTTTGTTTTGAAATGGAGAATATCTCCCTTTCCTTCTATTTGTACTGTTATAACTTTAAACATTCCTCTCCTCCTGAGAAGTAAAATTTTTAATAAATTCAAGGATTAAAACTTTTGAATTGAGATTTCTTGAAATATCCCTGAATAATAATTCCATTTGCTTGATCAGAAATAGAGTTTTGTTTATTGTAATTAATTTTGAAAGATCTTTAAGGTTTTTTTTATAATCAATATTTATTATTGTTTCGCTATCAGTATCAATTTTTAATACCATTAGATCTCTCAATAGGATTATCATTAAATTTACTAATTCAATAAAATAACGAATAAATTTTTCTCTACTTCTACTTCTATGCGTCAGATCAAGCAATACGTCTGCTATATCTTTTTTTCTGATTAATTTTTCAAACACTAAGAATATATTTGATCTTTTTTCAAGAAGTTCATTATGGTTTGAACTTAATATTGTTTCCATATTAACATTTATCAAATATGATAAAACTCTTGCTTTTTCCTGTTCCTGTCCATTTGCAATTAATTGTCGTTCAATCTCAATTTTTAAGGGTGGAGTAAATTTAATATTCTGGCATCTTGAAGTGATTGTCGGTAAAAGTCCGTTAATATTACTTGTTAATAGTATAAATACATTAAATTGAGCAGGTTCCTCAATAACTTTTAATAAAGAATTTGAAGTTGCTTCATTCATAAGATGTGAATCTGTAATTATATAAACTTTTTTCTCACCCTTCATTGGTTTAATTGCATTATCAGATACCAATTCTTTGATCTGTTTTTTACTATAATACGCTCCATCCGGATAAACAGTTTTAACGTCTGGAAATATTTCTTTATTAATTTCTATACAATGTTTACACTTATCGCAAAAGTCTTCTTTTTCATCTAAACAATTAATAGCCTTTGCAAAACTGATAGCAAAACTATATGTATTTGCAGATGATGGCCCTGAAAAAATCAATGAATGTGGTATACGTTCAGATTTCAAATAGGATAATAATCTTTTTTTAATCTTTGAATTACTAAGTAAATTATCAAATCCCATGCTTTTTTTATGAGGCCTACTTGCCTACTTGCCTTTTTTTTAATTCTTTCTCTATCATTTCTTCACTGGAAATATAAGGGAGGGTAATATGACCTCTATCTCTATTATTATCGTTCCACGAATTTACAACTTCAAGGGCATTTTTGTTCTTTGCCCATGACCTACGGGATAAACCGTTCATTACATCCCATTCCATAGCTGACTTTATGATTTCGTCTTTATTTTCTGTACCATCAAGAACAAGTCCAAAACCACCATTAAAAGCCTTTCCAATACCAACACCACCACCATTGGAAAGCACTACCATAGTCATCCCCCTCACAGCATCACCAGTAAAATTATGAACTGCCATGTCAGCTGTAACATTACTGCCATCCTTAATATTGGAAGTTTCTCTAAAAGGTGAGTCTGTACCTGATACATCATGATGATCCCTGCCAAGCATTATTGGGCCAATTACTCCATCTCTTACCATTTTATTAAATTTTAAAGCAATTTCAATTCTTCCCTCTGTGTCCGCATAGAGTATTCTCGCCTGTGTTCCAACTACCATTTTATTATTTTTAGCATTTTTAATCCAATTATAATTATCTCTGTCCATACCTCTTCTATCGGGGTCAATACAGTCCATTGCAGCCTTATCCGTTTTATCAAGGTCATCGGATTTTCCAGATAAACATACCCATCTAAATGGGCCATATCCATAGTCAAAACACATAGGACCCATAATATGTTCAACATAAGATGGATAGACAAAGCCTTCAGCAGGAAAGTTTACGTCAATTGCAACGTCTTTTACTCCTGCATCATAAACTGCCTTTAAGAAAGAATTACCATAATCCCAAAAGTATGAACCTTTTTTAGTAAGTTTGTCAATTATATTTATATGTCTTTTAAGTGAAACGTCAACTAATTCATTAAACTTATCCGGGTCATTCGTTAATATTTTTCTTGCTTCTTCAAAATTATATCCAGATGGAGTATAACCACCACCATAAACATCGTGACAGGAAGTCTGGTCAGAAATTAATTCAATTTTTATATTATTTTTTTCAACATAGTCCAATAGGTCAACGATATTACCATGATATGCAATGGATATTGGTTTTTTTGATTTTCTATATTCTTCTATCCAAGAAGCAATTTCATTTAGGTCTGCTGAAACTTTAGCAACCCAACCCTGAGAATGTCTTGTGTCAATTCTTGATTTATCAACCTCAGCAATAATGCCGATACCGCCTGCAATTTCAACAGCTTTAGGCTGAGCACCACTCATTCCTCCAAGCCCGGAACTAATATAAACAATACCTGCAAGATCTTCATCTTCGGGTATATTAAGATATAATCGTCCAGCATTGAGAAGGGTAATATAAGTCCCATGTACAATCCCCTGGGGTCCAATATACATCCAACCACCAGCAGTCATCTGTCCATAATTAGTAACTCCAAGAGCAGCAGCAGTATGAAAGCCTTCCATATTATCAAATAAACCGACAAGCATTCCATTTGTAGAAATCACTCTTGGAGCTTTTTTTGATGTAGGGTATAAACCCATTGGATGTCCTGAATATAAAACCAGAGTCTGATCTTCTCGCATTTCTTCAAGATATTTTTTAGTCAGATTATACTGCATCCAGTTTTGAAAAACCTGTCCTGTCTCACCGTATGTTACTAGCTCATAAGGATATAGAGCTACATCAAAATCAAGATTATTATCTATCATAACCTGCATAGCCTTTCCTTCAACAGTTTTACCCTTATAAGTGTTTATATCATTGCCTTTGAGTTCTCTATCAGGTCTGAATCTATAACCATATATTCTACCCATAGTAGTTAATTCATCAAGAAACTCAGGAATTATCTCTTCGTGATGTTCCGGTGCAATATATCTTAATGCATTTTTCAATGCTGTTTTTATCTGATTCTCTGTTAGTTTTAACACTCTATCTGGTGCTCTTCTTATTTCCTCTTTGAACTCTTTTTTTTCTGGTAATTTACCTTTAAGCTCAAAATCTATATCTATTAATTTTTTTTCCATAAAATTCTCCTGTTACTTATTAATAAATTTAACAAGTATAATCATATCAGAACTGTGTTTTTTGTCAATAATTATAGTTGAATAAAAAACTTTATAAAACAATAACCTAATCTGGTATAGCCAGAGCCAAAAAGCCCTAAGCCCAAAGCTTTAAACTACAACACAAAACCTATTAAATTTCTTAATAACTCTTTAACAAAACAATCGTTCAGGTTGGGTATTAATAAATGATTAAGTTGAAAATAGAAATTTTGTCTTTAGGAAAAGCTCGGAATTTGCAAATATTGAAAAAGTAGAGTTTATTTTAAATTAAATGTTAATAGAACTTTATCTATATTGAAAACAGCAAAGGATTTAGGAATAATAAAAAAAATCAAACCTATACTTTTTGAAATGATAGATAAAGGTAGGTGGTATTCAAGGCCATTAGCTAATGATTTTTTAACAAGTGTTAATGAATAAAAAAATAAATTATCTGTTATCTTTTATATTTTAAAAACAACCCAATGATACTAAAAGTATTATACTTGTGGTATAATACTTTTGGTAAGATGGAGGTTTTATGAAAAAATTTGTTTTTGATAGACTGGTTT
>JAOZTV010000204.1:0-720 GCA_029939015.1 Candidatus Aminicenantota bacterium | reverse complement strand
ATCTGTAATTTGAAACATGAAGCAGATGAATTGTTGAAAAATATATCTCAAAATAGAAATGTTGTTATATTTGCTCCTAGAAATTTTGGTAAAACATCTCTTATTAAAAATATGGTAGCTGCAGATTACAAAAAAACGAACCCCAAAAGTTTTGCCTTTTTTGTAGATTTATTGGGTGTTTATGATATGAAGTCACTCGTAAATAGATTAATGATAGCATTTGAAAATGCTTTTGCTGATTCTTTTCCTGCAAAAAGTATTGTAAAAAATATTAAATTGTTTCTTAAGCACGTATCACCCAAATTGTCATTTGATTCTGTAACTGGAACACCTGAAATTTCTTTAGGAATTGATGGAAATGATAAAAATCATTCAATTCAATATATTTTTAATCTTATTAATAATATAGCAAAAAAGACACCAACATTAATTATACTTGATGAGTTTCAGGATATATCAGAAGTCCCGGAAAGTATTGCTTTGTTTAGAACCGCATTTCAAGAACTTAAAGATTTTCCAATTATTATACTTGGTTCACAGAGACAATTACTATTTAATATGTTCTCTGATCCTAAAGCTCCTTTAGCTAATTGGGGAATTGATTTTGAAATTAAACCGATTGATTATAAGGTTTATCAAGACTATATGAATGAAAGATTTTACCCTTGTAAAATTGAAATTGATTTGGATAATTCAATTATAATTCAAAATCTTATGTTC
>JAOZTV010000203.1:4116-5734 GCA_029939015.1 Candidatus Aminicenantota bacterium | reverse complement strand
CTTTGAATAATTTTTCAAAAAGCATTGGCACAAGCTTCATCTCTTCAGGAGGCGCAACATAAGCAATTCTCATCTGTGTTTTACCCGGATTTTTTTCTCCCTCTTCTACTGAATAAAAACCTGCCATCGGAGATACAAGAAGAGTATATTCTGTGCCTTCAATTTCTACCTTTCCTTTTCTTGAGCAATACATTACAAAATCAGATGCATCAAAATCCGGTTTTGCAATATCTCTGACATCGACAACTGAATAAATTGAAGCATCCGGACTTGAAACAATTATACCAGGCAATCTATCTTTCATTTCAATAGTGAGCTCAACCATCATTTTTTTATAATAGATCCTCAGTTTTGAATACCAGTCCTGTAATTCGCTATGCTCTTCATTGGCTAAACCGCCAAACATATATTGACCTATGGCATTAGGACATAGATTTGCAGTATTTTCAGCAACAGATTTTATATGCAATTCTTCATTATCAGTGACTATTGCTCCAATTCTCAAACCACAGGCGTTCCATATCTTAGATGCTGTTTCAATACTGGCACGTCTTCCCTCTATTCCGGGAACTTCAGAATCCCTAAGTCCCCAGATACTTGAAGTTTTATCTTTTGTATAAAAGAGTTCACGATATGCTTCATCGCTTACCATCCACATATTATATTTTACACAGAGTTCAGCTAACATTTTAAGAGTTTCGTGGTCGTAATAATGACCTGTAGGGTTATCGTATGGTATTACTATAAGTGCATTTGGTTTATGTTTTTTTATCTTGTCTTCTATTTCTTTTTTATCAGGCAAGGTAAATTTGCCGTTCTTTTCGAGTTTTCTAGTCACAGAAACTGTTTTTCTGCCAACTCTTGATGCCATTGCATTATAATTTGTATATGCTGCGTCAATTAATAATAATGGTGATTCATCAGTACCAGCATCACCGCAAAGTCCAACAATCACTAGTTCCATTGCCTGACTACCACCATCCGTTATCTGTGAATAAAGGTTATTTGTATTAAATCCGCTTGAAGCAATGATATTCAAAAAGGCATCATTTGCTTCTTTAAGCCCAGCCGTTGAAGTATATTTAACCGCACCATTCTTAAAAGGACTATTTTCAGCCTTTAAGTTAAACATCCTTTCCTGCAATTTTGGATGAGCGGGTAGGGATACATTTCCAATAGCAGTATTGATATCTTTAACCCCATCTGTTCTCTTCATAAACTCAATCTGCGATAATCTTATTGCTGAAGGTTGTCTTGACTTAAAATGTTTAGATAATTCTGGTTTGTTCATAATGTCTCCTTATTAAATATAAATTTAACGTGAATTCAAATAATTGTCAACATTTTTCAACTTATTTTGAGATTTTTTGCAACCTTTTGCTATGTTTATCAGTCATAATAGTATTGAGAGTATGAATGGATAAAATAAAAGACAACACAGAGGCTTCTTATCGGGTTTTTTGCAGGAAACATATGAGTCACCTCCCAAATGAAACTAAACAATTAAAAACGTTGCTTTTCTTACTAATTACAGGAATACTTTCGCTTCTAATTTTATAAAAAAAACCTATTGTTTAGCATAAAGTACTCCATCAAAATAATATTCACTCCAATATGT
>JAOZTV010000203.1:0-4016 GCA_029939015.1 Candidatus Aminicenantota bacterium | reverse complement strand
AAACCTATTGTTTAGCATAAAGTACTCCATCAAAATAATATTCACTCCAATATGTTCTGCCTCTTTTACTATGCACTCTGTAGTTTATATTCTCCTGGTTACCGTTATTATAGGTTAATATTAAAACACCCTGACTCTTATTTCCCCTGATACTCCACCTACCGCTGCTGTCACGGTCTGCGGCCGTCCCCCATGATCCACCAACATCACCTGCTTTACCACCATAACTGCTTGTATTTCTCATTGAAAATCTTCCATCAGCATAAAGCACAGCCGTTGATTCTGAATTTTTAGTCCAAGTCTTCCATCTACCTGCAAAATGACTTGAAATATTTGATTTTGCTACTTTTTTATATTCTATTCCACTAGCTAATGCTCTTGCAGGCCCTATTAGGTTTTGGGAATATTTTGCAGGAGTAGTTATCGCAATAATATATGCACCACCACCATGAGGAGATAATGTCCCAAAACTTCTTGCCTTAACCTGCTCACCATTCATAATTCCGGTATAATCACCTGCAAGAATATTTTGAGTAATATTCGAAATATTTCCTGACAATCTTAGTTGCAGTGTTTTTTCCGAAATACCTTTAATTAAATCATTTCTGACCTGTCCGATATTGGTTGATATATGCGGGAAAACAAAAATTGCTCCTGCTATTGAATCATGTCCAAACATAATATTATTATTCCCTTTTTTATATTTCCATCCAGATGGGACATATACTTTAAATCCCCAGTTAGGATCTGTAACAAAATCTTTAGATAAATTTGCTGAACTTACTCTATTCTTGGAATTATTTGATTTGAATGGGCTTTCTTGTTGTTTTAGTTTTACATTATTGGTTTTGCTTTTCTGTTTTTTACCACTGAATAATTGTTCTAAGTCTGAATTGTCATTACAATAATTAAATAAGAAAATAATTAAGATAATAACTATTAAGTTTTTTATATTCATTTTAATCTCCTACTTTAATACTTTAATAAATCATTATACAAAAAAAGAAAAAAAGTATCAAAGTGTTTTTTATTGCTAAAACAATGGTTTTTTTGTAAATTGTTAAATTCACTTAGTTGAAAAAATTTTTTTTTATTTATATAATAAAGTGGGAAAAATGTGAATAATGGAGGAGGATTTATGAAAAACAAAATTAATCGTAGAAGGTTTTTAAAGACAACAGCTTCTGGAATGCTTGGCGCCGGAGTTATGGGCTTAAGTCCTGATTTGATCCATGGGGAACAAAAGAAGCAGGATAGTAAAAAGAAAATTCTGAAAATTAAAGAATACAGAGTTTTAGGTAGAACTGGTTTCAAAGTTTCAGATATAGGAATAGGTACATCGAGGCAGTTCCCTGTTGAAGTAATAAAAATGCTTTTAGATGCAGGGGTTAATTATATTGATACCGCAGAACGTTATGGCAGAGGTCAATCTGAGACTAATGTTGGGAAGGCTATAAAAGGTAGAGACCGCAAATCTCTGTTCATTACCTCCAAACTCAATTTACGGGGAAGTGAAACGAAAGAGGAGATAATAGAAAGAACCAATAAGTGTCTTGAACGTCTGCAAACACCTTATATTGATTGTATGATGATCCATAGTGTATCTATGAAGACTATCAAAATGGAAAGTTTTCATCAGGCGGCAAAACAATTGAAAGGTGAAGGAAAATTAAGGTTTATAGGTGTATCAAATCATGGTCCACGTTTTGGACGTAAAGGTGACTCTATGGAAAAGGTTCTACTGGCTGCAGCTACAGATGGAAGATTTGATGTTATGTTGATTGTCTATAATTTTTTAAAAAAAACCGAAGGTGAGGCAGTTATTGAGGCCTGTAAAAAGAAGAACATTGGCGTAACTATTATGAAGTCCAACCCTGTAGGTCGCTATTACTCACTGCTTGAAAAGGTTGAGCAAATGAAAAAAGAGGGAAAAAAAGTTGATGATCGCACTAAAAGATACTTTGATAGATTAAAGGAAACAGCAGTGCAGGCAGAAGTATTTGTCAAAAAACATGATTTGAAAGATCCATCAGAAATTTCTAATGCAGCGCTCCGTTTCGTATTGAACAACCCCAAGGTTGATGTGTTGAATCTGGCATTTGGCAGCTTTGAAGATGTAGAAAAATTCCTGTCCATTTCTGGTTCTCGTCTGGAAAGTAAAGATAAGAAAAAACTGGTAATGTACGAGCAGGGGCCGGGTAATTTCTACTGTCGCCATGCCTGTGGCATCTGTGAAACCAATTGTCCGCACGATGTACCGGTAAATACCATTATGCGTTATAATCACTATTTCGATGGACATGGCAGTGAAAAATATGCAATGGATAAATATGCTAGTCTTGATACAGTTAAAGCCGAGCTATGTCAAGACTGCTCAGGTCATTGCGAATCAGCCTGTCCTTTCAACATTCCGATTAAAGGTCTGCTGACAATGGCGCATCAGCAATTGAGCCTTGTTTAAGCTGGTAACACTAAGGATTTATTAAAAGTTGGTTTTTTATATTAGAGTCTAAATTGAATTATTCTTTCGGCAAATAGCCTGAAGATTGTTGTATCATAAAGGTTTTCTTGTCAGTTTATTTTTCAGTAATTATTAAAAGAGCTTTTCTGGCAACTGCTTCAGGATTTGTGTCACCTGAAAGAGCATTCATTAGAACAGCAATCGACAAATCATGTTCTTCATTATAAACAATTATACTTGAATATCCTAAGGTAAGCCCGTTATGTCCAGTGCCAAGATCTAGAAATTGTGCTATTCCAAGTCCATATAAAGCTCCATCGTCATTCGTTATATATGATTGCATTTTTATGAGACTTTCCCTTGTAAGGATTTTATTTTTCATTAAGCTATCAATAAACTTAACTAAATCAGATGTTTTTGAAACAATATTTCCTGACGAAAAGAGAAAAGAATGGTTGTATTTATTTCCCAATAGAGGCTCATCTTCAAGATAGATGTATCCCTCAGCCATATTTTCTGCTTCCAAAAGATCATTTAGTGAAGATGTATAATTAAGATTAATGATTTCAGCAATTTGGTCATACACGCTTTCCTGATATGATTTTTGAAAATACTTTTCAATTATCATTCCAAGAATAACATAATTTGTATTATTATAATAAAATTTAACACCTATTTCAGATTCTTCGGGAACATGTAGTTTGAGTGCTTTCTCAACTAATGTTTTTGGCTCATAAATTTTATATGGGTTTTCAATAACATAATTCTGAAAAGCAGTATCATCATTAAAGTACCCTATAAAACCACTTGTATGTTGTAATAAATTTCTTACTGTGATTTTATCAGCAGTTGCAAATTTAATGTCATCAAGAAGTTGTTCAATAGTATTATCAAGCATTAGTATATTGTCTTCAACAAGTTTCATTATAAGAGTGGCGGTAAAAAGTTTTGTTGCACTTGCTATTCGAAGATTATGTTCAGTGGAAAGGGTTATGTTATCAGCAATATTTGCCAAACCTGTTGCCACTGATATTATACCATATTTGGGATGTTTAACAGACAATTGGATACCTGGTATTTGTGGACTAATTTCATCTTGTATTAAATTATGTAATTTTTCCTTTAATTCATTACTTTCAGAAATATAATCCTGAGTCTCACATGATAAAATAAATATACAAAACAATAATAATAATAAAATATTCTTCATTAATTCTCCCTAACAAAAAGAACATTAAAGGATTCGTAATTGTTTGTCAATTAATGTTACAGTTTTATTAATAAAACAAATTGTCACACAGAGAACTTAAAGCAGATTAATGTCATTTTCAAGAACTTGCAATTATCAAACATTTGCATGTGGCACGAGAAACTCGAGAAAGAAACGAGAAATATTTGAAGCACCATCTTGACATTGGAGTACACTCCATAATATAACGCAATTGTTGGGAGTACAGTCAAATGATAGAAAAATTTATTGCAACATATAAAAGACTATTACAAGGTACTAATTATAAAACATATCGGTATATATTTAAAGATTTTAATGTTGAAA
>JAOZTV010000538.1 GCA_029939015.1 Candidatus Aminicenantota bacterium | reverse complement strand
CTTTATATATCTCATTAAATATAAAAATACATTCTTTGATATAAGATTTAAAAGACCTCTCTACATCATCAATATTAGGATTTACAGCTGAAAAATTAAATTTCAACATTAAATATGAACTTTTTTCATCTGTTGGATTATCCTTTATCCATGTATTTTTAAAAGTAGTATCAAATTCATCAGCCCTGTTAATATCATAATAACAGTCAAGAACTGAAAGCCAAAGAGATTTACCAAATCTTCTCGGACGAATTAAAAACGCGTATCTTGATATTTCTTCAAGTATTGGAAAATGTTTTGTTTTATCAACATAATAATAATTTTCATTCTGTATTAGTTTGAAATCTGTAACACCATAAGGAATTCTTTTAAGTTTGTTCATTATATTCCTCCAGACAAACAAGCTCCCATCCGTTAAATATTGCTGCGAGTTTTATCAGTTTTGTATTGCCAATACTTTCTGTTATTCTCTTATCTTTTGAGTATTTCAATAATTGATCTTTTGCATCTTTTAATTTTTCATTTTCTATTTTTTTTGTATATTCAGACCTCTTTATATATTTTAATTCAAAAAGATAGGAATAAGGTAAATCCTTATAGATATGAAGATGAGGTTTAAAAAATATATCAATAAATCCCTTATTAAATTCATATTCAGGTTTAATAATATAAAAGCCTGAAAGATTAAAATATGCAGTTAAAAAGCCTCTTAAAGCAGACTCTCCATCAATAAAATCTCTGATTGTTAGTTGAGTTTTCATATTGTCAGCAATAAATTCAATTAGAGGTTTCCATTCTCCATCATAAGCCATATTTCTCATTAAATTGGAAAATTTAAAAATATCAAGTTTAAATATATCTGCTTCTTCAAAACCGTTTCTTAAATATCCTGAATATATATTTTTTATTGTATTATTAGGGATCTTGAATATTGGTGTTCCTTTGTCTAATCTATCAATAGTTATAATTCCTAAGAAATAAAGAAGTGAAATGAAATTTTCATGTTTTGTTAATTCGGCTACAGGAAACGAGCTTACTATATCAGAAGATATTTCTCCTTCATCCATCAAAGTTTTTAACTGTGAGAAATTACCATTTAACTTTTTATCAAGTATTAATAGATGCCGAAGTTTTTTATAATCTGTTTTCACATTCATATCGATTAAATCTTTGGGTGGGGAATTAAGAACAACAGCTCTATTTAAATAATATAGAATCATATCTGAATTATATAATTTTGTAGTATAGTCTTCTGAAAACACATAATTATTATACCATTCTGATAGAATTGGCTGTAATTCTTCATAATTCAAGTCGAGACCACCATTATTATAATAATAATCAACCATTTCCTTTACTTCTTCTTCTGTAAAACCTGTGATTTCTTCAAAGGGCTGCTCGGTTGTAATATTTGTACCAATATTAAATCCACTTGTTACATCGTCCATCGTTACAGGAGAGACCCCTGTAATAAATAATTTTGAGATTGAACTGTCAGTCCCTGTTGTACCTTCTTTTAAAATATTAAAAAAATATCTATAAAACCCCTCGGCATGAGTTATTTTCTCATAAGACATATTGCCATAATTTGTTAGAATAGTATTTGTAAAATTAT
>JAOZTV010000202.1 GCA_029939015.1 Candidatus Aminicenantota bacterium | reverse complement strand
TCAGAACAATCATTTGGAAATAAGCCTAATGTAAATCATAATGGATTAGACCAGAATACATTGTCAAACTTTAATTTAGACCTCTCAGGCTTTTATTTAAGAGTAGGTTTATCAATTAGGATTTTTTAATATGTAATTCTTGAGCAATTAATGCTCCTGCTCCTAATACTGCGATGTTTTTGTCCTGTAAAGCTGATGGTAGAAGTTTAATATGTCCCTTATGTATTTTTGGCATATATTCTTCCATATATTTTTGTGTAGGTTCAAAAATCAGTTTACCAGCTCTTGCAAGTCCACCAAAAAGAAAAATTGCTTCAGGAGATAGAATACTGACGATATCTGCAAGTTTTTTTCCAAGAATTTTACCTGAATATTCAAATACTTCTTTGGCTATTTTGTCATCATTTTCAGCTGCTTCGGCTATTATTTTCGATGTTAGTTCTTTTTTTGAATATTTTGATAATATACTTTGTATGTTTTTTTCTTCAAGGAATATCTGGGCAGTTTTACATATTCCTGGTGAAGAGATGTATGTTTCAAGACATCCACTTTGTCCACAACCGCATTTTCTGCCATTTTCAATTACTAAAGAATGACCAAATTCTCCTGCAAAACCATCAAAGCCATAAACGAGTTGTCCATTTACAATAATTCCACTACCAAGACCTGTTCCAAGAGTTATCATTATAAAATCCCTCATACTTTTCGCGGCTCCATATTCCATTTCGCCAATAGCTGCGACATTAGCATCATTTGTTATAGCAATTGGGACAGGAAAGTATTCTTTCATTATTTTTACAAATTCGACTACTTTCCAATTAAGGTTAGGTGGGTATTCAACCGTACCTCTATAATAATTTGCATTTGGTGCACCTATGCCGATGCCTTTGATGTTTTTCCCAGATTCATAAATATCCTGCTTTAATAAATCTGCTATTCTTTTAATCAGATTTTCAGCTGAATTATCAGCTAAGGTCAAAATATTTCTTGAAAATATAATTTCCCCATTATTATCAATAAGACCGTATGCAGTATTTGTACCACCAATATCTATTCCAATAATTACTTCATTCTTGTCCATCTATTCCTCATCTTGTTTTGTAAACCTAAATTGAGCGATTGTTATGGATGAAGAGTTCAAGAATGTTGTTGCCAGAAGGTTTTCTAAAAACCACAGGCATACTAATAAGTATGTCGAGGGTTTTTGGAAAGCCTTATGGTGCAACAGGCTTAGGACTATTCGCCGAAAGAATCGCTCAATTTAGGTTATACTATGATATTATGTATAAGTCAAACTCAAATATAGCTCATTATTAGACATATTTAACAAAAGTCAACATTTTTATAAAATAAATTTAATAAAAACTGACATTATTGTTAAATTTTATAGATATTCTATTCTATCTTTACACAGAAAAGTTCGTATATTTCTGTTTCTTCATTCTCTTTTAGGTAATAATATTTGTTGTTATTAAAGGTGTATAATTTTGATGCTAAGGAAAAAAGTGAATTGTCACTATTGGGTAAAAAAACTCTCTTTAATGTTTCGCCTTCAAAATTTAAAATAATAAATTCATGCATTTTGTTTTTTCTTAAATAAGTTTTAATATATATATTATTGTCAGCAATAATAAAGTCTTGTATTGCAGGGTAAAACTCTCGAAAAACTATTTCAATTTTTCCCTGCCATTTATTTGATTGTTTAAATACAGCCTGATTGAAATAATCATTTTTGATTTTTTCTTTATGTATTTGATCTATTTTTATATTTTTATATTCTTTTTTTATGTGCTTTATCTTCTTGCCTTTATGATTATAGATTTCTATATAGAAATTATTTTTCTTATTTGATAAAAATATTTTATCAGAAGAGCATTTAAATATTGTTGGTATGGGAGGAAGAGTCATTTGAAATTTTCCAGTTGTTTTTATTTTATTTAATTTAGCTTTTTTTTCGATAGTAGAAATTTTATTAAAATTTTTATTAAAAACTATAAAATCGTATTTGTGATTTATTGAAGAAATTTCCCAGTTACTCATTATGTAATTATTAGAAACTTTATATAATTTTGTTATAAAATAGGGGAAACGTTTTTCTCTTAATATCTTTCCGTTAAAGTTGAAAAGAACAGCTTTAAACTTCCAATAGAGTAAAATTTCTTGGGAATTTGTTATAACTTGAAAGCTTGGATGATAAATAAATTCTCCGGGACCTTCTCCTTTTTGTCCAATTTTCCTAATATATTTATAATTATCTAAAGAATAGATTTTAACCCCATATTGATCTGATATATACAAATAATTATTATCAACAGCAATCTGTAAAGGTTTAAATAGGTTTGGGAATTCATAAAGTTTAGTAGCATTTAATAGGCTTACAAATAATATATTTAATAAAATAAATAATAATTTTTTTTTCATTTTATTCAAAAAGAGGATACCATAATTAATTTATTTTTTTAAGATATTTATTGAATTATTTTTGATGATTTGCAAATTAACTTAGATTTATAGTACAATCTTTTATGAAAAGATTATATTTAATTCAAATTAAAATTTCTTTAGGAGAATAATAATGCTACATTATAATTTATCAGCTAAAAACAAAATAATCCGTTTTATACCCTTATTCCTTTTTTCATTTTTGTTAATTTTTGGACAGAGTTTCACATATGGTAAAGAAGTCAAAACATCTGTTGATATTGATAAACTTGATAACTATATAAAGAAAGCAAGAAAGGCATGGAATGTTCCCGGGATGGCTGTTGCTATTGTAAAAAACGGAAAAATTGTTTTGGCAAAAGGCTATGGTCTTAAAAATTTCTCTAAGAAAGATCAAGTAGATAAAAACACACTTTTTGCAATTGCTTCAAATACCAAAGCTTTTGGATCGGCAGCTCTCTCTATGCTTATTGATGAAGGTAGGATGAAATGGGATGATAAGGTACAAAAATATTTGCCTTATTTTAAACTATATGATCCTTATGTAAGTGCAGAAATTAGAATTAGAGATTTATTGAGTCATAGAAGTGGTCTTGGAACATTTAGTGGGGATCTGCTCTGGTATGAAACATCGTATAGTACAGTAGATATTCTTAAAAGAGCAAGGTTTTTGAAACAGAAATATGGTTTTAGAAGTGGTTTTGGTTATTCAAATATTGCATTTATGGCAGCTGGTGAGGTTGTTGCAGCAATTACAGGTAAACCATGGAAAGATTTTATTAAAGAACGATTCTTCAAACCTTTGAATATGATAGATACAAATATTGGGACAAGTGAATTAAAAAAATATAATAATGTTGCAAGTCCTCATTATGTAAAGAAAGGGCAAAAAACAAAAACAGTTCCTTATACAACTAGTGATAGTACAGGAGCAGCAGCTTCTATTAATTCTAGTGTGTCAGATATGGCGAACTGGCTAATAATGTTGTTAAATAAAGGTAAAGTAGGAGATAAACAATTAATCAGCCAAAAGGGTCTTGAAGAAATGTGGACTCCGTACAATTCATTTAAGGTTAGTTCAAGATATAATAAAATGTTTCCATCTACTCATTTTCGCAGTTATGGGTTAGGTTGGGGATTGAATGATTATCATGGAAAAAAAGTTATTAGTCATAGTGGTGCACTTGATGGTATGATATCCCGTGTTGCATTAGTACCTGAAGAAAAACTTGGTTTGGTTATTCTAACAAACAGCATTAATGGACTATCAAGTCCATTAACTTATAAAATAATTGACACTTTCCTTGGTATGTCTTCAAAAGATTGGAGTGCTTTATATTTAGAACGAATGGAAAAACGAAGTAAAGGAAAAGAAAAGACAAAAGAGAATAAAAAAAATAAAAAACAGAAACTTCCTCAATATCAGATTGATTTCAAAGAATATACAGGAATCTATGGAGGTTTAATGTATGGAGATGCTAAGGTCTCCCTTAAAGATGGAAAACTAATACTTGATTTGCTCCCTAGTCCGATATTTATTTCAGATCTTAGTCCATTGCATTATGATACATTCAATTTACAGTTGAGAAATACTTTTTCATTTATTCCAGGTGGTAAGGGAACTGTACAATTTATCCGTAACAACAAAGGCAAGATAATTGAGTTTAAGTTAGATATCCCCAATAACGATTTTCATTTTTATGAGTTAGAGTTTATTAAAAAGAAATAAGGTAATTAGGATATTTAATGGAGAACTTAAAGCGAAGTCCTAAACTTATTGAGGCATTTATACCTGTAATTTTTCTTATAGGGCTTTTGTTGATGAATGTCACCTATTTTGATGATACCCTTGAGGGTGCTAATCAGATAGCTCTATTGCTTGCAGCTGCGATTGCTGCAATTATTGCATCGTATCTTGGTGTTGACTGGAAGAGTGTCAGAAATGGGATTGTAAAAAGTATTGGATCTGCAATGCCGTCAATCTTAATTTTACTTATAATTGGAGCCTTGTCCGGGACATGGCTTATATCCGGTGTTGTTCCTTCAATGATTTATTATGGACTGGATATTCTAAGTCCTCAGATTTTTTTATTTGCAGCAGTTATTGTTTCGGGAATTGTTTCTCTTGCAACTGGGAGTTCATGGTCAACTATTGCAACTATTGGTGTTGCACTTTTGGGAATTGGGAGTGCTCTTGGCATTAGTGAGGGGCTTGTAGCAGGGGCAATTATTTCTGGTGCTTATTTTGGTGATAAAATGTCTCCATTATCAGATACTACTAATCTTGCTCCGGCTATGGCAGGTACAGATCTTTTTACACATATAAAATATATGATGTTTACAACTGTTCCAACAATGGTTATAACCTTGATAATATTTCTAATAATTGGTTTTAATTATGATTTTGATAAGACTACAAATTCTGTTGAAACTGTGAGAAATGCAATTGCAGGCACTTTTTATATAAGTCCATGGTTATTTTTAGTACCTGTTTTACTGATTATAATTATCATTAAAAAGGTTCCTCCTATACCTGCTCTGCTTGCAGGAACCTTACTGGGAGCAATTTTTGCTGTAGTTTTTCAGCCTGATATTATCAACCAGATTTCAGGAAAAACAGATAATTATTTTGTCAGCTCTTATGTCGCTTCTGTAAAAGCAATGTATGGAAAAATATCAATAATAACCCCTGATATTAATGTTAATGACCTTTTTTCTACAACTGGAATGGCAGGAATGTTAAATACAATATGGCTTATAATGTCTGCAATGATATTTGGTGGAGTTATGGAGTCCGCAGGGTTACTTATAAGAATAACTCAGGCAATATTGAAATTTGTAAAGTCAACAGGCTCTCTTGTCGCTTCAACAGCTGTTAGTTGTATCTTTTTTAATATTACAGCATCAGACCAATATATTTCAATTGTAGTTCCTGGGCGTATGTTTGCAAAGACTTATAAGGAAAAGGGTTATAAACCCGAACTTTTAAGTAGAACCCTTGAAGATGCAGGGACTGTAACATCAGTTTTAATTCCATGGAATACAGGTGGAGCAACTCAGGCAAGGGTGCTTGGAGTTTCAACTATGACCTATCTCCCATATTGTTTTTTTAATATTATAAGTCCGATGATGACTGTGTTTTACGCATATATGAATATAAAAATAAGAAGGATTGGAGATAAAACAGAGAAAATTGAAAATAAGGATGTATAATGCAAAAAAGAATTAATTTATTCTTCATAAGTTTGATTTTTATGTCATTTTTTTTAACGGCAGAAATATCAAATAAAGTAAAGAGT
>JAOZTV010000537.1 GCA_029939015.1 Candidatus Aminicenantota bacterium | reverse complement strand
CCCTCCATTTGCTGTTCTTTGTGTCAATACCAAACTCTTCAGCAAATTTTGCAGGTGGAAGATAAGGCCAATGAACATCACAGAAATGTAGAAATAGAAAAAATTGTTTATCCTTGTTTGTTTTAAGCCAGCTTAGAGCATTATCAGATACTATCCTAGATTTTTTTTTAAAAATCTCAGTAAATTTATCAAAACCTCTAGCAAATCCGTATTTTGCCGAAACAAACGGCAAAGTCACAATAGCTGCAGTTTTATAACCTTTTGATTTAATCAATTGTGTTAGAGTTTGAATATTCTTACTGAGTTTATTTGTTTTTTTTTCAACAGAATGAACAGATGGAGGTAATCCAGTGAACATACTCATATGTGCAGGCAATGTCCATGAAGCAGAGGAAAAAGCATTTTCAAAAAAAATACCTTCTTTAGCGATCTTATCTATAGTTGGCGTAGTATTTCTTTTATAACCATAAATTCCAACATGATCCTGTCGAAGTGTATCTATAGAAATTAGTATAATATTGGGTTCTGGAGATCTAAATTTAAATAATGAAACCAAAAGCACTAAACCAATAATCAGGATAAAAGATAAAAAAATCAGCCACTTTTTCATAATCTATTTTAGCATATTAGTTTTTTTATAACAAATTATTCTGGCCTTATCATAGTTTTTAAATTACTTAACAATTAACTTTGAGATATCTTCACATAATTTTTCATTCAGTATTTTTGCTCCATAGTATGAAAGATGTGAATTCCTGCTCCCATATTTCCCATCTCTAAAAAGTTTGGGATTTGAAAGATCAAATTTATCAATTGAATTATAATTGAGAATAGTTACATTTGTAAATTTTTTACATAATTCTTTTAATTGATTTTTAAAAAGATTTTGTTCGTAATTTGTTTTATATACATTAATATAATCAGGAAGAATTACTATAAAAACTTTAACTTTATCTTTTTTTAATGTATTTAGTAACATATCAAAATACTTCCCCTCTGGACCAGGGTATTTGGGGTATTTTGCTTTCTTCCAATTAGCAGGTTCGCGTTGATCATCTAATGAAATTGTTTTTTTTTGTCCTTTAAAATCCGATATTAATTCTTTTTCTATATTTTTTTTATTACTATTAGATATGCTGTCTATTATGTCAATAATAAAAGTATCAATTTCTTTTTTTTTTCTATAGAGCAAAGATATATATGAAATCGGATTAATCTTCGTTTTTTTCAGATTAGTATTCATTTTTTTTGTTCTTCTTTTACCTTTTCCGTGAAGAACATTTAGTCTCCTGATACTGGATTTACGTCCAAAAATAAAATAATCAAAGCCATACAAAAGGTATTTTGGGGTTTTATATTTTTTTTTATAAATATTATAGAATAAATAATTGTATTTCAGATATCTTCCGGCACCGGCATTTTTAAAAGATTTTAATCCAAGATACTCTTTAAGATACCATGGATGAATACCTTGCTTAGTTCTAGAGGATCCAAGTATTAGGGTATTATAATATTCTTTTTGTTTTTTACTTATATTTGAATAAACTGTATTTGGACGAAGTGATTTATAAAAATCATAAGATATTTCTCTTATTGAATAAAAAGCTATCCTGTCAAAT
>JAOZTV010000536.1:307-1621 GCA_029939015.1 Candidatus Aminicenantota bacterium | reverse complement strand
ATTACTGGGGTGATGGTGGTGATGGAAAAGGGAAAAATATGCTTGGAAAAATCCTGATGGCGGTCAGAGAAAAATTAAATTTTTAAATACAGACTTAGATATTATTAGACAACTTATAATATGAGCTGTCATCGTATGGGAAGAAGTATACTTTGTTCATTTCTAATTATTAACTTTTGGTTTTTTTTAAATTCAGCTGATGTAACTTGATAATACTATTAATTCCCAACTCCATTTTTTCTCTTGCAGATAAGTTTGCAGAGTGGGCTTTCATAAATGGTGGCACGAATCCTCGTGTAGCCACGGCTTCTTCAACCCACAAAACCACATCATATCCGGTACCATGTTCATCATCGCCCAGATCATGATCCAAACTAAGTTCTTTGACTTTTCCAGTTTCAAGTATAACCTCTTCAGGCCATCGAACTAAAGTCCAGCCTTCAGGTGGTTTTCTTTCATCATCCAAATATACTTTCATTTTTGCCTCCTTTTTCTAAATTTCATTAATTTTTCAAAACTTTTATCTTTATTAAAATTAGATAGGTAATAAATTTATCTGCTCATCCAAATTATCTTGACACTGTCACATGAAAGACTTTTTGATTTCTTTCATATATAACAAGAAGTTCTTTATTTATCTGCATTTTTAACAAAACACGGCCTAGAATTGCTTCTAATTTATCTTTATACTTAAATGCCATCTGCTGATTATTCATAGGCGGCAGTATTCTATTGAACCCACCTTTTATAATTCTTCCCAGCAAACGGTTTGTAAAACGCCATAATCTGCTGAATAAAGTATCATTATATATAAAAATCTTGTAATAAATATCAAAAGTTGTCCCGTATTGATGACTTGAAATGAGTGCAGCATTTGGGTTTTTCGCTTTATTCCGAAGATCTGACTGGTTTTTTGATGTCCGCAAAAATGATGTTATGAAGAATTGATATTCAGGCAAATCTTTTGTTTTCAACTCTTTTTTAAAATTCATAGCAATTTTTTTGGTCAATTTTTCCGCCTCTGGTATTAAATAAGGGTATGAATAATTAAGAGATCCGATCTTGAAAAATCTATTCCCATATAATCTTTTAAATGTACCTTTCTTTTCCAAGGCAACTATCTCTTTTAAATTCATCACTTCGGCTCCCAGTCTTCTCCCTTTTTGTATATGATAAGAGTTAAGATACTTTCGAAGTTGACGAATCTCTGAATTAGATAAGTTTTTTATAGATCCAAATCTATTATTCAATTTATACATTGAATAAAAATGTATTATAATAATTATGAGTAGGATCGCAGAGCCAAAGAATAAT
>JAOZTV010000536.1:0-297 GCA_029939015.1 Candidatus Aminicenantota bacterium | reverse complement strand
TGAGTTTATTTTCTGCTTTATCAGAAATATTTTTATCCAAATCAATATTATCTGACCCAGTTTTTGCAGTATTCATTATATGATTTCCCTCCTATTAGAATAAAATGAGAATATTGTATTAGATGTCATCATTTTTGCTTATCATCTGTAAATTATCAGCGATATCTTTAGAAACAGGATATGGTCTTTCATCAGGCAACAGGCCAATTTTTTCTTCATGACCGGAAACTGAAAGTATCTCCTCGATTTTTTCTGTCATATCTTCAATTCGTGCTATAGAAAGGGCATACTCCCTGA
>JAOZTV010000535.1 GCA_029939015.1 Candidatus Aminicenantota bacterium | reverse complement strand
TCAATTATTGCCGAATCACATAGAAAATTTATTGGAAAATTCATAGTATATATTAAAAATAAAGTTTTTTTTTATATTAATAAATATACTTTACCAATACTGGAAAAACAAAAAGTTTTCAATAGTCAGTTAGTACAATTTCATTTAGCAACTTTTATAAGATTAAAAACTTTAGATAATAAAATAAATACTATTGATGAAAAAATTTCACAAATTGAATACTCAAATAATGAATCCCAATGAATAGCAAAAATAAAATAAATTATTTAAAAAAAGAATTAAAAAACAAATTATTGAATATCAATCAAAATATTGAAGAACGATTAGAAGATTCACATCTTAAAGAACAAATAGATTTAATTAAAAAAAATCACGGTTTACAGGAAGCATATAATACTATTAAATATTTACAAGTTGCTTTAAAATTACAAAAACCTACATTAGCAATCTATGACCATACTTTCCACTTAATTGGTGGAGGTCAAAAATATGGATTAACAATTGCCAATGCTCTTAAAAATATCTTTGATATTACTATAATTTCAAATAAAAATATCACACACGAAAATATTCAAACCTGGTATAATTTGGATCTTTCTAATTGTAAAATAAAAATTATCCCTATTCCATTTTTTGAAAAAATGGATTTAACACACTTAGACCCTAATCATATATCCAGAAGCATTGAAAACCCGTTTCACATTATTAGTAAGGAAAGTGGGGATTATGATTTTTTCATAAATAATAGTATGAACGAAATGGTATATCCTTTATCAAATAAATCTATAATAATTTGTCATTTTCCTGAAAGAAGACCAATAAGTTATTTTTATTCTGATTATTATACTTATACAGTTTATAATAGTAAATATACAGCCTATTGGATAAAAAAGAGATGGAAATACACTCCTCATAAACACATTTATCCACCAGTTGATATGGCATTATCTAAAGATAAAATAGAGAAAGAAAATATAATATTATCTGTAGCAAGATTTGAAGAAAGTGGAAGTAAAAAACAAATAGAAATGATTAGAACATTTATCCGGTTAAAAAAATCTCATCCAGTTGAACTTAAAGACTGGAAATTAATATTGGCAGGTGGTAGCCCAAAATCTAATCAATATCTTGAAAAAATATCTAATATATTATCTGAATATAATGAAAACAATATTGAAATTAAAACAAATATTCCAGGCGATGAGCTGAAATCTTTATACAAAAAAAGTAAAATATTCTGGCATCTTTGTGGACTAAATCAAACAGATCCATCTCTTATTGAACATTTTGGAATGACAATTGTTGAAGCAATGCAAAATAAATTAGTTCCAATTGTATTTGATGGTGGTGGTCAAAAAGAAATTGTAGGTCATAATGAATGTGGATATCGTGTCAATTCTACATCAGAGCTAATAAAACACACTATTAATTTAATAAAAGAACCAGATAATATGGCTAAATTTGGTCAAAATGCTCTACTAAAAAGCAAACTATTTAGCAAAGAGATATTTGAGACAAATATAAAAACATTTTTCTTAGATATTTTAAAAGATTACACTTAATAATCCTAAAACCTAAAATTTTCATCAAAATTGTAGCGAAATGTCCAAGATGTCTGTTATAACAAG
>JAOZTV010000534.1 GCA_029939015.1 Candidatus Aminicenantota bacterium | reverse complement strand
TCAACAGGCAGTTTTTTTTTTATAACCATCTTAGATCTCCTTTTTATTACAGTCTAATTATAAAGGGATTATGATTTATTTTCAACTATTTCGTGACTTTCGTATTATTCGTGGTTATAATCTGTATTCTTCCTTGTTTTCGTAATTCCTATTGAAAAAAAACATAATAAATACTATAATAAAATCATGGATATGAGCGTTGAAAAAAATTTTTTAATACAGCAGGACCAGTAAACCGACCTAATCATTATAAAATTGATCCATTACATAGATGGGATCTTGATGAAATACTTAATTTAATTAGACAGGAAAAGTATTTTATTTTGCATGCTCCAAGACAGACAGGTAAGACAAGTTCAATGCTTGAATTACAAAAATATCTCAATAATTCAGGTCAGTATAATGCAATATATATGAATGTTGAAATAGGACAGGCAGCAAGAAATAATATTGATGATGGGATTGGAGCGATTGTCAATGAGCTTGCAAACAGAGTAAAAGACAAAGAACAAAAGAATAATTTACTAAAAATAAACAAAACAATTGAAGCAAATGGGGCTTTAAATACAGCTCTTAAATATCTATGCGAGAGTTCTACAAAACCTGTAGTTCTTTTTATTGATGAAATTGATTCCTTAATTGGTGATACCCTTATTTCAGTATTACGACAATTAAGATCAGGTTATGATAAGAGACCTAAAGAGTTTCCGATATCAATAATTCTTTGTGGAGTCAGGGATATTAAAGACTATAGAATTCATAGAAGCAATAACGACATTATTACAGGTGGCAGTGCCTTTAATATTAAGGCAAAATCATTAAGACTTGGGAATTTTTCAAGAGAGGATACAAAAAATCTTTTGTTTGAACATACAAAGGAAACAGGACAAATATTTGAAGATGAAGTTTTTGATTATATATTTGAACAGACAGACGGACAACCCTGGCTTGTAAATGCCTTAGCCTATGAATTGACTTATGAAATAAAAGAGAATAGAGACAGGGCAGTTGTTTTGACAAAGGATATGGCAGAAGAGGCAATAAACAGATTAATTCTTTCAAGAGCAACTCATCTTGATCAGTTAGCAGATAAGCTTGATGAAGAGAGAATAAGAAATGTAGTATTACCCTTAATACTAAATAAGGAAGCTAAACCAAATAATGATGACATAGAGTATTGTATTGATCTTGGCTTAATAAAAATGTCTGACAAAGGATTAGTTATCTCAAATGAAATATATAAAGAAATAATCCCAAGAGAACTAACCTCTTACAGACAAAAGGACTTTGTTGGAAGATTTAGACCTGATTGGATAAAAGACGATGGATCTCTTGATACAGAAGATTTATTAGGAAAATTTACACAATTTTGGAGAGAAAATTCTGATATTTGGGCAAGTCAGATAAAAGGTTATGAAGAGGCAGCGCCACAGCTCGTTTTTCAGGCATTTTTACAGAGAGTTGCAAACGGAAATGGTCTTGTTTTAAGAGAGTATGGTCTTGGAAGAGGCAGGACAGACCTTATGTTAAAGTGGAAAACCGGTAAGGTTGAACAGAGAGTTGTAATTGAATTAAAAATATTTTCAAAAAACACTAAGAGTATTGAAAAGATAGAAGAAAAGGCATTGGAGCAGACT
>JAOZTV010000201.1:1917-5846 GCA_029939015.1 Candidatus Aminicenantota bacterium | reverse complement strand
AGCTCATCAAAAGATCTTCTGTAGCCTTTTCTATTATTAAAACTAGTCAATATAAGGATTCTAGTAATTATATAATTTTATCTAAACTCTACATTCAATTTATTCTTGCCTATTTGGTTTTTATATGATAAAGTCAAGTTTATGACGATTAATGTGAATTTATATGAAAAAAACTTGAATTTTTTAAGGGATAATTTGCCTGAATTATACAACCTTATTGATAACTTGGAAATTAAAAAAAGTACAATTTCTGAGGCAAAAGATGGTTCATATACTCTTGCTTATAATATTGCAGGGAATGATTATTCTATTCATTCAAAATATAATCCTATTAGAGAAAGTGCAAAGCTTTTAGAGAGTGTTGACTTGGATGCAGACCATATCGTGATTTTTGGCATGGGATTAGGATATCTGGTAGAGCAGATATTAAAAAAAAAATCACCTTTAACAAGAGTATTAGTAGTTGAGCCTGAGATTGAATTTGTTAAACAGTCTATGAATACAATGGAATGGAATAAATTATTAAAACGGAATGATTTTTATTTTGTTTTTGGTGCAAATTTTGATAACCTTGCAAATACTATTCATGATTTTATAAGTATTACAATATTTGAGAAATTAGAACAGGTGGAACTTGCTTCTGAAGTTAGGTTATTAAAACCTTTTTTTGATAAGGCAAAAGAGGTCTTAAATAATGAAGTTAAAACGAATTTACTTGATTTTAAAACATTATTGGCAGAAAATTATCTTGTTCCAAGAAATATAATGAATAATCTTCCCTTTATCTTAAAATCTAGACCAGCAGTATCCTTAAAAAACAAATTTAATAAGGTGCCGGGAATAATTATATCTGCTGGACCATCGCTTGATAAAAACATTTTGTTTTTAAAACAAATTCAAAATAGAGGGGTATTAATAAGCGTTGATACGGCATTAAAACCATTATTGAGCAGAAATATCCAACCTCATTTTACGGCAATTGCTGACCCCTCATATAAGAATTATCTTCATTTGCAGGGGCTTGAAGATAAAATTGAAAACTTTATTATTTCCGAAACAGGTATTTCTGCTCAGATTTATAAAGATTTTTACAGTAAAATGTTTACTGCATCAATTGGGAAGCCTCTTGTACAAATAATCGAAGAAAACAGTGGCACTTTGGGTACAATAGATGCATGGGGGTCTGTTATAAGCTTTGCAATGAATTTTGGGATTTATTTAGGATTGGATCCAATAATTTTTGTAGGGCAGGATTTTGCATTTTCAAATATGAGAAATCATTGCAGAAAAACATCATGGGAAGAAGCAAAAGTCGTTTATTCCTCGAACCTTGAAGAGTTGCAAAGATTTGAAAGAAATTCAATTTCAGGAAACAGAAAGATAATTGAAGTAAAGGATGTAAATGGAAATAAAACATTTACCTCAGAAAGACTTTCGTTATATAAAAATTATTTAGTGAGGGAAATTAACAAAAACCCGGGGACAAGATTTATAAATGCAAGTGAAGGTGGAATACTGACAGAAATCCCTAATCAAACCCTACAAGATGTAATTAAAAAATATATTCATAATAGAGAAGAAATTGATGTTGAAAAGATAAAAAGCATTGAACCATTAGAAAGAAATGTTGATATAAAAAAAATGAGTCTATTTTTAAACAGTAAGATAAAATTTTATAAAAACTATAAAAACAAAGTAAATACGATAATAACTACTTTAAAAAATGTAAACAATCTATCTGATAATGAATTTCTTGAGACTATCAAAAGGGCTGAAGCTGTAAAAAATGGTTTATATTCTGTACCTCAAAATGGTGATATTGTAGAAATGTGGTCAAGAGCTCCCATATTTCACCTGATAAAAAAAATGAAAACTCTTGAAATGAATTTCGTGCAATTAGACAGAAATTATCTTATTGAAAACACAAAAGTATTCAAAGAATATTTTATAGCAATTGAACCGGTAATAACAGACATAATCGACCATTTCAAAGGAGCAATTCAGAAGATTAAAAAATGAATGATTATGATTAAAGGATGAAAAAATAATATGAAACCAATATGGACTGTTGAGAAATTATTAAAACTATGTAAGCGCGATAAGCCTTTTGTCAGAGAATGGGCTTTTAAAAAGTTAGTTCTTCTTTATCCAAATAAAGCGGCAGACACTGCATTAAAATTGCTTAAAGACAAGGGAGATTATATATCAATGCAGGCTACCTTGTATTTTGAAGAATATTATTCAAAAGACTACGAAGAACCTCTTCTAAATATTTACAAAGAACTTGACGGTATGGCTGCTTATAGATTATCAGAAGTTTTATTGGAACAAAAAGTGCCTATATTCTTAGGTGTATTTAAAAAAAAATATACAGAAATCAGTCTATACAATATAGAGGGCTATGCAAATACACTTGAATATATTGCAGAAACATATCGAGAAGAATCTAAAGATATTATTAAAGAAGGATTGGAAAGGTTTATTAAACAAAAAATTTTTATTGATAATTCCGGGACATTATTTATGGCAGGATTAAAATCAGGATTGAATATTTACTATTTAATTGACATATGCCATAGACATAATAAAAATCAAAGTAGATTAAATTCAAGTCTACTCTCTGAAATCACTGATTTTTGTGGTTTTAAATACTTGACTTCAGATATAGCAAAAAAAGTATATCCACAAATAATCTCAGATGAAACAATGCATATAACGGATCTGGGAAATAGCACAGGCAAAAAAATAGAATCACTATATGACAAAAAAAAATATGATGAAATTATAAAATTAATATATGAGGAAACAAAAAAAATTCTTTCAAATATAAAAATAAAAGTTGGATATAAAAACTATTTACATTGGGAAAGCGGTTATGGAAGACCGAGACAAAATATAGAAGTAATTAAAGTAATTTATGAAAAATTAAACAGTATTAATGAAAAAGAAAAGTATAAATTTATAAATTGTGCAGTTGCCGTTTTTGCTCTTTTTTTAGAGTTTATTCCTTTAATAGGTCTAAATACTAAAAAAATGAAAAAATCAGATATATTAGAAACTTTTATACAAGACCGTGGATATGTTGAAGAAGATTATATTTTTGAAGAATTATTAAAAAAAAGCAAATGGAATGAAGTAATAATTTCTTCACTATTAGACCATTTAAAAAAGCATCCCGACTCACTTGCAAATGTAAGAATATTTTCCTTATTAGGTGATATTGCTGACACATATTCGTTGAAACAGCTTTTAGACTTAGACCTCAATAATGATGATTATCTGGAAAATATCCAAATGATTTTTTATGATAGAAGCATTGACGTTTTTCCATTTATTAGTTCAATGATTGATAATAACATAGAAAAAACACAAATAGCATTAAGTACTATTGAAAACCTGCCTTATAATTCTATTATTGAATTAATTCTAAATAATTGGGACTGGTTATTGGAAGAACATAGAGAGGATTTATTGGATGCTGTTAGAAGTCTTGGAGATAAAAGATTTATATCATTATTGAAAAAAGCTATTGATAGCGAAGATTTTTTAGAGGGAGATGTGTTTTGTCTTTTATGTCAGATAAATGGAATAAAAGACCCTCTTGTAAAAAAAATTGAAAAAGGTATGAAAAGAAGGCAAAAAGATAGTGCAAAAGCTCTACAAACTATTGGAGATAAAGATCTTGAAGATATGGTAAATGAACCAATTGATATAGAAGTAAAATGTAGAACATGCAATCGTGTTTATTCTTATGAAATATCTGATATAATGATAAATCCTGATACGGAAGAAATATTTATAAAAGATTCAATTCTTTGTGAAAATTGTAATGCTTATGATCATTATGAAATAACTGAACAGTCTATTATGACTATAATTACCGGAATGATGGTTATTATGAAAATAAATGAAGATGCAGGAACAGAGGC
>JAOZTV010000201.1:0-1817 GCA_029939015.1 Candidatus Aminicenantota bacterium | reverse complement strand
AGATATGAATGAGTTTAAGAGCGAGATTGTAATAAATCTATTTGAACTTTCTGAAAGATTAAACAAGCCTATATCACAAGAATTATTTGACAAGTATTCGAGAGAAATAGAATTTCTAAGAGGTTACTAATACAGTAAAATATTATATGATAAAGAATAAATATAGAGTAGTTATAATATCTCCTGAAGGCTATGTTCATTCTGCATGCTTTCGTGAGATTGCTTTGTTGTTGGTAAGTTCATTTAAAGCAATTGGTATTTCCTGTGATTTTGCTATTAATGATTTTGCAGAAAAAAGAATCAATATTATTCTTGGCTATCATCTATTAGATAAAAATATTTTTGAAAACGAAATTATAAAAAAAAGTATCAGATATATACCCTTTCAATTAGAACAATTAACATCAGAGGAATTTGTTTTTTCAGAAAACATAAAAAATATTCTTGAAAATGGAGTTTCTGTCTGGGATTATTCGAAAGAGAATATTGGGTTTTTACAAGAAAAGAATATAAAGGCAGAATACCTTCCTATTGGATATCATAAAGATCTTGAAATAATTGAGACTATTTCTGAGAATGAAAAAGATATAGATATACTCTTTTATGGAAGTATTGGAGAAAGGCGAAAAAGCTTATTGGATATTTTATCTGAAAAATATAATGTTAAAGTTTTATTTGGAGTGTATGGAGAAAAGAGAGATGAGTTTATAAGAAGGTCAAAAATAGTATTAAATATTCATCATTACTCTTCACAATTACTCGAGATGGTTAGGATATCATATCTTTTAAATAATAAAATATTCATCATTTCAGAAAACTCAAAGGAAAATCCCTATAATAATTTAGACCTTGAGCTTACCAATTATTCAGAGATTGTTGCAAAATGTGATTATTATTTAAAAAATAATCAACTTAGAGAGAAAAAAAGAAAGCAAAACTATGTGAAATTCAAGAAAAATTTCCCAATGGAAATGTTTTTAAGACAAATCTTAAAGGATATTGACTAACGGTTGGTATAAGAATAGTAGCCGACTGCAGAACTCGAATTTTTAAAATTACAACTAAATTTTATGCGGGCTATAATATTCATATCTACTACTACTTCGGCTATTATTTTTAGACTTTGTTGTATGCTGACCTTTATTCTTTTCTATTTACTTATGTCCAAGTAGTCCTCTAAATCCATAATTTTCTGCACTTTTTTGTTTGTAACTACCCATTGCCTTGAACTATGTTTTTTGTTTTACCTTAAAGCTTTAGGCTTAGAGCTTTAAGTTCTGGCTATGCTAGATTAGGTGAAAATATATTTTGAGAATTATTATCAAAATTACTTGATTTTACTGTTATTAAAACATTAAAATATTGTATGAGGAAGAATGGATAAGAATCAAGCGGTTATAGAAATAGAATTCCCTCTCTTTTGCTTCAAAACCTTATATTATTATCATTGTTCAATAATCTTCCAATAACCCGTTTTGTCGCTTCCGACACGTTCTATTTTTTCCTTCTCTTTAAGCTTTTTTATTTTTCGTTTTGCAGTGCTTAAACTTATATTTAAAAGTTCGCTGATTTCTATAGCTGTTATTTTGTTATTCTGTGTTATCAAATTAAATACAGTGTCATTTACAGTGTCATTTTGTAGTTTTACAGTGTCATTTGCAATGTCAAAACTTAGAATGTGCATTTCACGATTTTTTAGTAAATAATTTTCCTTAAGAAGTAAGTTTAACAGAAAACGGATAAGATACTTTTCGGTTTTGTTAATACCTTTTGATAAATCTTCATAATTAGCTCGCACAAGTGCATTGCGAAAATAC
>JAOZTV010000200.1 GCA_029939015.1 Candidatus Aminicenantota bacterium | reverse complement strand
CAACACAAATTAATCTGTCACCATCTCCATCAAAGGCTATTCCTAAATCTGCACCTTCATCTTTAACTTTTTTTGATAATAAATCAGTATGCATAGCACCACAGTTCTCATTTATGTTTTTGCCATCAGGTTCGTTATTAATTAGTTTCAAATTAACATCCAGTCTGGAAAAAACCTTTCCAGCCTCTTTATAATAAGCACCATTTGCACAATCTATAATAAGTTTTAATTGTTTTTTATTCTTCTTCAATAATAAACCATCTTTTTTAATAATACTTTCTATGTATAAGCTATATTTATCTAAAACGTCTATAAATTCTAAAGTATTATTTCCATTTGTATTGGCAGTAGTGTCAAAATTTTCAAAATCATTATTGAAAAATTTATCCTCAATTTTTGTCAAAATATTCTCTTCACACTTCTCGCCATCATGTTTAAAGAGCTTTATACCATTATCATAATATGGATTATGAGATGCAGTAATCATAATTCCATAATCAAAGTTTTCTTTTTCAACTAAAAAAGAAAGAACCGGTGTAGGAATAATACCGCATGTCTTTATATTGTTAAATTTGGATAGTCCAAAACTTAATAATTCAATTATATTTATTCCAGATTGCCTTGTATCTCTTCCTATCAGTATTTTTGAGCCTTTAAGAATACTACCAATTGCAAAACCGAGTCTTTTTATTGATTGTTCATCTAATGGATATGTACCATATTTTGATCTAATTCCATCAGTTCCAAATATACCGGTTTTATTTTTATTTTTCATTTATCTTGTTCTTATAATTTACGCTAACTTCTACATCATTTATTTCAATAAATTTCAAGACTTCTTTTGGTTTTTTTAACTTTATTTTTTTTACAAGTATATCTTTATTTTCTACATTTTCAATAATCTCCGGTAATTCAACATCTTCGTCCAATAAGATAAATGAAATATTATCAAGCTCATTTTTATACCCCTCAATAATTACTTTATCCGGGATAATATTATAGGTATAACCTATCTCACCAATCCTTTCCTGTCTGTAAAATTTCTTTTTTTTATTTATAGTTTTTGTAAACCTGATTTTAACAGGCACAGTTTTTCTTATAATTTCTCTGACACTTACCTCAATCATTATAGGATGAACAGAATCTATAAATGCATTTTTCTCAGTTTTTAAAAAATCCCTTGTATAGTAATTTCTAACCCCATGCCTTACATTTGTTAAATCAATTTTAACAGTAAAATCCTTATCAGATAATAATTTAATGTCATTAGCATTTCCTTTTACCTTAATCCTTACCTTATCGGGATTTGAAAAAATATTTGCATTTTTTATTACATTAACAAATTCTACATCAATATTGATAAATTTTTCAATACTCAAACGAGCCTCTCCTGTAATCATCACCCAAACGCCAATTGCCAGAAATAATGAGAAAATCTTTAAACTGAAATTATTAAAAAATATATTCTTTGAATTCATCTTTTATTATTACCTCATAACATTCTTATTTTAATTTATAATATACTAAACGTCCGATCAAACCTTCTTTGTCTAAACCTCTTATCAATTCACCTTTTACAGATAAGGATACTTTGCCAGTCTCCTCAGATACAATAATTGCTATACAGTCTGTCTGTTGAGTAATTCCCTGAGCAGCAAGATGTCTTGTTCCTGTTGGACTCAATTCCATCAAAGCAGGTAAAGGAAAGAAACATCTTGCATAAGCAATCCTATCATTTGCAATAATTACTGCCCCATCATGTAAGGGTGTCTTTGGAGTAAATATAGTGAGAAGCATATCCTTACTTACAACAGCATCAATTTCAACTGGTTTATTAACAAGGCTCCCTACCTTAATCTCTCTTTCAATAGCAATAATTGCACCAACCCTCGTAATAGACAGAGCCATAACTGTATTTACAATTTCATCAATTACATCAGAGTTTTTTGAAATATATTTTGTCCTGATCTTGCTCCCAATTTCACCAAGAATACTTTTTAATTCATCCTGAAAAAGTACGATAATAGCAATAATCAGATAGGTTAGAAAATTATTCAATAGATATGAAAATGCAGTTAATTTCAATAAACTACCTATACCTGCAAAAACACCAATTAAAGCAAGACCAATTGCAACCTGATATGATTTTGTTCCTTTTATTAAAAGTAGCAGATAATAAAATATTAAAAAAAGAAAAAATATATCAAGTACATCATTTAGACTAAATGTTGAAAAAAGATTTATTAAATAATCAAGCATATTAACTTATTTCTGTTTTTTCTTTTTTCTGTACTTTAGTTGTTTTAGTAGTTTTCCTAGCCTTAGCTACTTTTTTAACAGTTTTTTCCTCTTTAATATCCTTTTTTTTTCTCTTTATTCCTAATAATTTATCTATATCATCAGAAGATAATGATTCTTTTTCAAGTAAAAGTAATGCGATTTTCTCAAGACCTTCCTTATTTGCAAGAATTATTTTTTTAGTTTTATCGTATGCTAAATCCATAATTTTTTTAACTTCAATATCAATCTTTCTTGCAGTATCTTCTGAATATTCACTTCTTGACATCATATCTTTACCAAGAAAGATCATATCGTCCTTTTGACTATAAACAACTGTTCCAAGCGAAGACATTCCCCATTCACAGACCATCTTCCTTGCGATAGCCGTTGCCCTTTCCAGATCATTTCCAGCTCCACTAGTTTTTTCTTTTAAAAACACTTCTTCAGCAATCCTTCCACCAAATAAGACTGTCAATTGGGCCTCAAGATAGGCTTTTGAATAGGTATATTTATCATCAAGTGGTAATTGCTGGGTTACACCAAGCGCCATTCCTCTTGGAATAATTGAAACTTTGTGTAAAGGATCAGCATCTTTTTCAAGAGTTGCAACCAATGCATGACCAGCTTCATGATAGGCTGTAGTTTTCTTTTCTTTATCAGAAATTATCATACTACGCCTTTCAGTACCCATCATAACTTTATCCTTGGCATATTCCATATCGGCCATCTCAACCTTTTTGGCCCCTCTTCTTGAAGCATATAGGGCAGCTTCATTTATCATATTAGCAAGATCAGCCCCTGTAAATCCAGGTGTTGAACGTGCAAGTAAGTCTAATTTTACATTTTTTGCAATAGGAACATTTTTAACATGTACCTTTAGTATCTGCTCTCTTCCTCCAACATCAGGATGAGATATAATTACTCTTCTGTCAAATCTTCCAGGCCTGAGTAAAGCAGAATCAAGTATATCCGGTCTATTTGTAGCAGCAATAATTATGATACCTTCATTAACAGCAAATCCATCCATTTCTACAAGTAACTGGTTTAAAGTCTGCTCTCTCTCATCATGCCCACCACCAAGACCGGCACCTCTCTGTCTTCCAACTGCGTCTATTTCATCAATAAATATCAAGCATGGAGAATGTTTTTTACCCTCATCAAAAAGATCTCGTACCCTTGAAGCACCAACACCAACAAATAGTTCAACAAAATCTGAACCTGAAATTGAGAAAAAAGGAACATCAGCTTCCCCTGCAATTGCCTTTGCTAGAAGTGTCTTTCCAGTCCCGGGAGCACCTACAAGTAAAACACCCTTTGGTATCTTACCACCAAGCCTTTGAAATCTCTTAGGCTCTTTAAGAAACGAGATTACCTCTTCAAGTTCCTCCTTTGCCTCTTTTATACCTGCAACATCATTAAATGTAACCTTTGTTTTATCTGTTGGAGAAAACATCTTTGCCTTACTCTTACCAAAGGAGAATGCTTTACCACCACCCTGCTGCTTCATCATAAATACCCATATTCCAATGAGAATTATAAACGGAGCCATAGAAAGCAACCATGATATCCATTCATTTTTACTCAGGTCAACAACTTCAACAGATACGTTTTTTTCAAGAAGTTTACCATACAGGTCAGGATAATTTACAGGTATTGCAGTTTTATATCTTGCACCATTTTGATATTTTCCACTAACAGAATTTCCATTTATCTTTGCTGTTATAATTCCATCATCACCTGCCTGTCCAACTTTTTCCATAAAGGCAGAAAAATTAATTTCATTACCATTTCTCTGCAAATCCGACATAGTATTCCAAAGTATAAAAATTATTATAAATGAAATTACCCAAAAAATAGTCCCCTTGGGTTTAATCTGTTTTAAATCCGGTCTTTTTTTTTTTTTTTCACTCATTCAATTACCTCACTAATTTTTCTCTAATTTATTCATTAGGTAATTATATCATATATATTTGTAAAATGATAAATGACTAAAAAATAAAAAAAATCTTTTTTTTAATTATTTATATGTTACAATTAATTTTATGGAGGAGTAATTATGAATAAAAAAGAATTAAATCCTATAGCTAATGAATTGAATGAAATAATAGAAAATGAGAATAAGGCTGTATATGAAATGTTATCAAATTTTGGTAAGAGAATGTTCTTTCCAAAGGGTATATTAAAGCAGAGCAAGGAAGTCTCAATAAAAAACCCAAAATTAAAAGCAACTCTTGGAATGGCTGTCAATGATGGAGATTTATTGACTTATGATTATGCCTCTGAACTATCCGGCTCATGTAAAAAAAAAGAAGCAGATAGCTTCAAAATTTCTAGAGGTGATATTTATTCTTATGAACAAGTATCAGGTAGAAAAGAACTAATCGATGTATGGACAAAAAAAATTCATCAGGACAACCCTGAATTGACAACAAATATCAGCACGCCAATCCCTGTTACAGGCATAACACATGGTTTATTTGTATTTTCCGACCTTTTTATTGAAGAGGAAGACCAGATAGTCATGCCGGAATTAATATGGGGGAATTATAACCTTATATTTAAAGAAAGAAGAGGTGCAGAATACTCAAGTTACCCATTTTTTGATAATAACCAATTTAATATCAATGGATTTGAAACAGCCTTAGTAAGAGCAATTGAAAATGCAAACAATAATAGAAAAAATAAAGTTATAATTTTACTTAATTTCCCAAATAATCCAACGGGCTACTCGCCTAAACCTTCGATGATTAGAGAAATTAGAGATGTAATATATAAACTTGCCAATAAAACAAATATTGTTATTGTCTGTGATGATGCATATTTTGGACTCTTTTTTGATGAAAAACAAACAGAAGAAAAAAGACAATCTCCTTTTACAGCCTTTGCAAATCTACATAGAAATATCCTTGCAATCAAACTTGACGGTGCAACAAAGGAAGAATTATCATGGGGATTAAGAGTTGGATTTATGACATTGGGAATAAAAGACGGTAGCGATTTGCTATATAATGCCTTAAACGAAAAAATCAAGGGTTCAGTACGTTCATCTATTTCTTCAGGTTCTAAAATTGGACAAAGCCTTCTTCTTGAAATACTTTCACATAAAGACCATAAAAAAGAAAAAATAGAAAAAATAGCATTACTCAAGGGTAGAGCCTTGAAAGTACAGAAAATCCTTGAAAACAAAAAATATGATGAGGTTTGGACAGCTTATCCGTTTAACTCAGGTTATTTTATGACCCTGAAACTAAAAGGAATAAATGCCCCGGAATTATGGAAGGAATTACTTGAAAATAACGATGTTGGAGTAATCTTTCTTGATAAAGAGCATATAAGAGTTGCCTTCTCAAGCATAGATAAAAGAAATTTGGACGAATTATTTGAAATTATTTATAGAGTAGCTAAGAAGATGAAAAAGTAATGTAGGGGCAGTACCTATGTGTCTGCCCAGATTATTATATTTATTTCTTAATATTTCTAATAGAAAATTTTTAAAATTATAAATTATTTAAAGAAAATTTCATATTATTTAAAAATATTTCATATTATTTAAAGAAAATTTTGGGC
>JAOZTV010000199.1 GCA_029939015.1 Candidatus Aminicenantota bacterium | reverse complement strand
TAAAAATGATGATATCTCTCCATTGGCAGGAAAGGTCAGACTGATTGCTCTAAAAGATGCAAAATACTATCTTAATAAGACTAAAACGAGTTTTATTTTTATGAAAAAAAAAGAAGAAAGTTCTCTTTTCTCTATAAAGTTTAAAGAGAATTCATGGGCTTTTGATGATGCTCTAAATAATGTAAAATGTTATTTTGAGAAGGAAAAAATTAAATCTGGTGAAAAGTTAAAATATAGGTCAAAAATTAAATTTGATAAATATACCTTAATTATCTATCCATTGGAGAAGTATCTAATCGCGACTTTATTTGACCCGGAAAGAGAAATTATAAAAATTTTTACAAGTTTAAAATATTATCCAGTAAATGAAAAATTTTTCGTAGATGCAAAAATTGAAAAAATTAAAAATCCTGAAAAGGTAATTATGCTGACCAGTAGAAATCTTGAAAAAATATTTTATAGAAGTTCTAAAATATCTTTTAAAATTAATAAAAAACAATATGTTCTATATGCATATAGTTCAAAAATCAGTAATGTTGATTATCTTTTTATACCTTTTATAGATAAAACAACAGGAAAAGGTTCATACTATTCTGGCCGATATCTTGAACTTCCATTTCCAAAAGGCAAAAACTTCAAACTTGATTTTAACCTTGCCTTTAATCCACTTTGTAATTACTCACCTGCATATAATTGTGCAATACCACCAGAGGAAAATGAGTTAAATATAAAGATTGAAGCAGGAGAAAAAACATATCCTGTTAAAGGGCATTAATATTGTTAAAAGTTGAAAGTTAAAGGTTGAACAAAGGTTGAACGGAAGTTTATACAAATTCAGTTCTTACTTATTTAACTCTTTTTCTAAGACTTTCATTTTTTTTAATATCTTTACTTGTTCTTCTTTCATTTTTTTGTATTGAATTTTCTGGATAGTCTTAATTTCTTTTTTAAGATTCAAAATCTCTTTTTTTAGTTTTTGTCCATCTTTTGAAGAAAGTTTTTTTATTTTATTATTTAGTATGATAATTTTTTTCTTTAAAACTTTGATATTTATTTTGTTTTTTAAGTAATTTTTATCAGGTATATGAAGAGAAATGTTTTCTAATGACCTATTTAATTCAATACTTAGCTTTTCAATGTCAATTTTTGGAAATCTGCTAATCTCATCTAAAATTTTAATACTTTTCATACCTTCAGGTATTTTAAAATTATAGGTTCTTTTTAGATTATAAGCTTTTTTTTCACCAATTTTTACAAGATACTGTTTTTTATTTCCATTTCTTATTATTGTAAAATCAGCATTTGAACCTGGTAATAATTTTCTGATTTTTCTTTGTAAATCTATTGAACTATTCATATCAGTCTTATTAATTTTAATAACTATATCTCCTCTTTTTAAATTGGATATTGAGGCAGGTGACCCATTAACAATTGAAGTTAGTAAAACACCCTTATTGTTTTTATATGTATCAATGTTTACTCCAAGCCAGCCCCATTTTACTTTACCAAATTTCTTTAATTGTTTAATGATTTTATCCACTCTTTGAAGTGGTAGAGCATAACAGAGGGAACTAACATCTTTTTTGTTAAAACTATAACCAGGGGCAGAAGAAAATTTTAATCTACCTCTTACAACACCAATTAAATTACCATTTCTATTTAATACGGCACTTCCAATACCACCAGGGGGCAAGGGAGCATTAAGTATTAACTCTTCTTTTGATGAGTTGCTAACAATTCCTGTATATATTGATGGGATTTTATTATAAAATGCACCAATTATTACAATCCAATCACCAGCATTTGCCATTTTGCTTTTTTTTATTGGTCTTAATTCATTAGTTTTGTATTCAAGAAGTATTAAACCAGTACGTTTATCTTTCCCTATTAATTTAACAGGAAATTTTTTGCCTTTATTTGTTTCAATATATAATTTGTCATAATGATATCTTGTAACCATAATATTTGACAGTATCTGTGAATTATTTATAACAATACCAGTTGCAATATACTTTCTATGATTTTCAGCTATTACCTTAACAATTGAGGGTGAAGATTTTTTTAGTATTGTCTTTACCTCTTTTTCAAAATTATAAATTGAATTATCTTGCTTAGCCATACTTAGCATATACATAATAATAATTAAAGTAAATAATATAAACTTTTTCATTTAAAACTCCTTAAATCAAGTAATGATACTACCTTAAAATACTAAAAATATCAAATGATAGTTCATATCTTTAAGATGTAAGATTAATAGAAATAGTTTCAGTTTAATTAATAAATCATTTTAAACCTACACATTAACCACAGATTTAGATTCGTAGATCTCCACTTCATTCCTGTTCACTGATTTATGTTTTTTTTTAATCCCTGTCATCAAGTTACTTGTGATTAGTTTTTTTTTATTTTTTACTTGATTTTTTTTTATATATATTATATATTAAACTATATGTGTTTTAACGGAGGTTTGTATGAATAAAAGAAATTCAGGTTTTACATTGGTTGAGGTAGTTGTAGTTTTGGCTGTTGTAGCAATACTTGCTGCGATTTTAACACCGAACATAGTAAAAAATATTAAGGATTCAAAGATTGCAAGGGCAGCAAATGAAACTCAGGTAGTAGCTGCAGCACTTGCAAGTTTTTATAAAGATCTAGGCAGATGGCCTACATCAAATGGTAGTTCTGCTAACCATCCAGATTATCTATATCGTTTATTTGGAGATGGAGCTGTTCCAAGTGTAAGTGGAACAGATACTGGAAGGTGGAATGATGTTGACGGAAGAGCTGATACCTTTGCAAATCATTTAATAGAAAACGATCCTAAAGATGCTGCAAATAATTATCCAGACAATACAATTAATCCACAACCTGAATTAAAATGGTCAGGCCCTTATATAATTAAGGTTAAAGCTGATCCATGGGGAAATTCTTATGTGTGTAATATTTCATATACGTGGTATAACGGTGGTAATACAAATGCTGTCTGTGTTATAACTGGTGGGTCTGATAGAACTATTAATTCAGAATATGAGGCTCCAATGTCAACATTTAATACAAGTGGTGATGATTTAGTTACAAGATTACAATAGTTTTATTTTGTTTATAGTTTATCGTTTGTTGTATAGGGCATTACTAATTTGTTTTCCCCTTTTTTAAATATAAACATTAATTCAGAATATTTGAAGGCATTAAGCACAGATTGTACTGATTTAGCTTCGCAGATTTCCTCTGTTTTTCGCCGTCAAACTGATTATGTTTGTGACGGCGAAAAAGCACTATTTGTTTGACAAAATACGCCGTTAAAGTTATTATATGGTTTGTAGTACATTTTAATAAAGGAGAACAGCGATATGTTTACTGGAAGGGTAAAAGAACTCACTTTGCTTGAAGAGAAATATAGATCAAAAAAGAGTGAACTATTGGTTATATACGGTAGAAGGCGAATAGGTAAAACGTCTTTAATAAAAAAATTCATAGAAAATAAAGATATTGTGCTTGAATTTGAAGGTATAGAAGGAGAGCAAACAAAATTTCAAATAAGTAATGTAGCAAATAAAGTTATAAAATTTACTAAAGATCCTTATTTGAATGATCAATCATTTAGAAATTGGGATTCAATATTTGCATATATAACAGATAGAATAATAAATGTAAAACGCAATAACAAATTAGTTATATTTATTGATGAACTGCAATGGATGGCTTGTAATAGAAGCAGGCTTATTGCTATTATAAAATATTATTGGGATATATGGAAAGAAAAAAACGTTATGTTAATACTCTGTGGTTCAATTGCATCTTTTATGGTTAAAAAAGTAATTAGCTCTAAGGCACTCTATGGAAGAATATCAACGGAAATATTATTAAAAGGTTTAGAACCATCTGAAGCAATTCAAATATTTCAAAATAAAAGAAGTAAGGAAGAAGTATTAAGATATCTTCTTGTACTTGGTGGTGTACCAAAATATCTTGAAGAAATTGATTTGAATAAATCTTTTAATCAAAACATAAATTCTATCTGTTTTTCTTCAAACAGCTTTATGATAAATGAAATGCAAAAAATATTTTATAGTCAGTTCAAGGAGGGTACAACATATATTCGGATTGTAAATCTTTTAAAAAAATCCCTTCTAACACAGAGTGAAATTTCAAAAAAATTGAATCAAAAATCAGGTGGCAGTCTTAAAGACTATCTGATTAATTTAGAAAATGCAGAAATAATTAAAGGCTATAGCTCTTTTGATAAAAAATGGAAAAAAAAATATAAAAAATATAAAATGACTGATGAATTTCTTAATTTTCATTTTAAATACATTGAACCCAATATTGAAATAATTTCAGAGTCAAAAGTTGGTAAATTGTTTGAAGCTTTGACAGGGGATAGTTTTCCAATTTGGATGGGGTATGCATTTGAAAGATTTTGTGTAAAACATGCGCTTTACATTGCAGAAAAGTTAGGTTTTGCCGAACAAATCATTTCTTATGGTCCTTTTTTTTCAAAAGGTAAAAATTCTTTTCAAATTGATCTAATGTATAAAAGAATTGATAATGTAATAAATATTTGTGAGATCAAATATCACTCAAAAGAAATTAAGACCACCATAATACCGGAATTAGAAAAAAAAATCTCTCTTCTTACAATTCCAAGAGGATTTAGTGTTGAAAAAACATTAATAAGTGTATATGGACCAAGTGAGCAACTTAAGGATAGTGGTTATTTTAACCACTATATAACAATTGAAGATATTTTTTAATCTTTGATTTTATTTTTTTAATTTTTACTTGAAAAAATTGTTTTTTTATTATATATTTAATAATGTTTGATAAACGGAGGTATTTATGAAAAAAAAAAATTCAGGTTTTACTTTAATTGAGGTTGTTGTTGTTTTAGCAGTTGTTGCAATACTTGCTGCAATATTAACACCAAATATTGTAAAGAGTATAAACGACTCAAAGATAGCAAGGGCAACTAATGAAGCTCAGGTTATTGCCGCTTCAATGGGAACTTTCTATAAAGATCTAGGAAGATGGCCGACAAAGGATAATGTTACTTCAAGTGCAGACTCTATGTATTTATTGCATGGCAAAGGTGAACCTATGCTTACCTCAGGTACTGGTGTAGTTCGACAATGGAGTAGCACTGGAACATGGTCTGCTAATGCAGATCTTTTTAATAACCATCTTGCAAGAAATACACCTGATGGAACTAATAATGTAAATAGACAATACGCAATTACAGGTAAATTCAAATGGAATGGTCCTTATTTAACAACTGTAGAAGCAGATCCATGGGGTACTGAGTATTCTTGCAACGTTAGAAGTTTATGGGAGGGACCTACTTACACAACTTATGCAGTATATGTATTATCCGGTGGTGAGAACAGATTTGCAGAAACGGGTTATAATCAAACTTTTAATACAACTGTTGAACCTGAATTAACAGGGGATGATGTAGGTTTTAGGATGAAGTAAAAAAAGTATAAGATAGTAAGTAATAAGGGCAAACATAGTGTTTGCTCTTATGTGTAATTAAATCGTATTATTCATCAATATTTTTATAACTCATAAAACTTGCCTATAAGTCAATTATATAGTAAATTAATCAATTAAAAAACATTAATTTTAAAGGAGAACTATGTTAATAAAAATAATTGCATTAAGCTTATATGCTACTATGATAATTGTCATTGGTATCATAGGACTAAAGAAAACTAAATCTTTTTCAGATTATTTTCTTGGTGGCGGTAATATAGGTCCATGGATGTCTGCATTTTCTTATGGAACTGCTTATTTTTCTGCCGTTGTATTTATTGGTTTTGCAGGAAAGGTAGGCTGGGGTTTTGGTATGTCAGGTATTTGGATAGGCATTTTCAATGCTCTAATAGGGGTACTTGCTGTCTGGGGCATTTTAGGCTGGAAGATTAAAAAAATGTCTATTGAATATAATGTTTCAA
>JAOZTV010000533.1 GCA_029939015.1 Candidatus Aminicenantota bacterium | reverse complement strand
GCTGAGGGATCAGGACTGATGTCTGCAAAATTTCTAAAAAATGGAGCCAATGACTTTTTAACAAAGCCATTCTACTTTGAGGAGTTTTCACAACGAATTGCACAAAATATTGAAATACTTGAATATACAAAGGCATTAAAAACTGCTGCAATTACAGATTATCTAACAGGACTTTATAATAGAAGATATTTTTTTGAGGAAGGAAAAAAAATATTTGAAAGAAATATAAGTGAAGGAAATTCTGTTTCTATTGCTATGCTTGATATTGATAATTTTAAAAAAATTAATGATAAATATGGGCATGGTGGTGGTGATGAAGTATTGATGAAACTTTCAATGATATTGGATGGTTTTTTAACAACAGAAAATATTATTGCAAGGCTTGGAGGAGAGGAATTTTGTATTATTACTATTAATATTGATCCAAAAAGAGTCCATTATTCTTTTGAAAAGCTCAGGAAAAAAATTGAAAATATCAGCATTGAATATAATTCAGAAATAATTAAATTTACAGTATCAATTGGTTTAATTGTAAATACAGATAAGAGCTTTGCAGAAACAATTAATGGTGCAGATAAACGTCTCTATAGAGCAAAAGAAACAGGAAAGAATAAGATAACTTCTTAGTAATATTTAAGAAAAATGAAAGTAAAAAAAAATATACCCTTATTTATCGTTTTTGAAGGTATAGATGGGTCTGGTAAGACGACTATTTCAAAAATGTTACAGGATATGCTTGATAAAAGTGGCTATAAAACTCTATGGTTACGTGAACCATCAGATTCTATCTGGGGGAAAAAAATTAGAGAACTCGCTAATTTAAAAGATGCAATTCCAATAGAAGAAGAATTGAATTATTTTATTGAAGACAGAAGAATTGATTTAAAAAATAATATAGTACCTGCCTTAAAAGACGGTAAAATAGTTATACTTGACAGGTATTATTATTCAAATGGATGTTACCAAGGAGCAAGGGGACTAGATGTAAATAAAATTATTGAAAAGAATTTAGAGTTTGCCCTAACACCCGATGTAACATTTATTATTGATTTACCTGTTGATATTGCCTTGGATAGAATTAAGAATAATAGAGAAGAAACCGCAATACTATTTGAAAAAAAAGATTATTTAGAAAAAGTAAGAAATAATTATCTAAATTTATCTTTCCCTGAAATAAAAGTTATAGATGGCAATGACAGTATAGCAGGAGTATTTGCGAAAATAAAGACTGTGTTTGATTTAATATAGGAGATATGATGTCAAAATTAATAAGATTTGGTGTTTCGGTTGACGCAGAATTACTTGAAAAATTTGATGATATGAATGATAAAAAAGGATTTGGAAACAGATCGGAAGCTATAAGAGATCTTATTAGAGAGAAACTGGTTACCGAGGAATGGTCTCAAACTGATAATGAAACTGTTGGTGTTTTTAGTATTGTTTATGATCACCATCAAAATGAAATATCACAGATTTTAAATAGTCTGCAGCATAATTATCTGGATATTATTGTTTCTTCTACTCATATACATATTGATCATCATAATTGTCTTGAAGTTATTATATTGAAAGGGGAGTGTCATAGGATTAAGGCTATTACTAATAGGTTGTCGGCTGAGCGTGGGATTAAGCATGGGAAGTTGATTATGACTTCTACCGGGACTGCTTTGTTGTAG
>JAOZTV010000532.1 GCA_029939015.1 Candidatus Aminicenantota bacterium | reverse complement strand
TGTTTTTCGTTATAACTTTGTTTGACTGTTGTTTGATTAAGCACTATTAATAATTTACATTCAAATCTGAAATATGAGTTTTTTGAAAATAAAAATGTATTATTTCAAGAAAAAGAAGAATATATAAACACGATGTTTGATAAAATAATCAACGAAATATGACACTTAGTCAATTTAGTTATTAATTAAATCTTCAGGCAACTTTTTCTTTACAGGTACACCAAGTTCTCTGATATTCTCTACCCTTCTAATAAGATTTCCTTTGCCAGTACTTAGTTTGTTCATTGCGTCATCATAAGCTGTATTTGCCTGTCCTATCCTATTACCAATATTCTCCAAGTCTTCGACAAAACCGACAAATTTGTTATATAATTCTCCACCTTGTCTTGCAATTTCAACAACATTTTTATTCTGATCATGTTGTTTCCATAGATAGGAGATAGTCTTTAAACTAGCAAGAAGTGTTGACGAAGTTACGATAACGATTCTATCCTTACTTGATTTAAAGAATATATCTGCCGACCTGTTTAATGCAAGACTGTATGCTGATTCTATTGGAATAAACATAAAAACAAAATCAAGAGACTCATTTTTAAAAAGTTCTTCATAATGTTTTTCACTCAATTCTTTAATATGTTTTTCAATGGAGATTATATGTTCTTTTAAATATTTTTCTCTCTGTATAGTTTCTGTTGAAGAGTGAAATTTTTCGTATGAAGTTAAAGATACCTTTGAATCAATAATGATTTTTTTTGATCCGGGGAGATTTATTATAACATCAGGTTTTAAATTCCTTCCTTCATCAGATTTTTCACTTTTCTGAACATCATACTCTCTACCCTTGGTTAAGCCTGCTGTTTCGAGTACACTTTCCAGAATGAATTCGCCCCAGTTTCCCTGAGTTTTTGAGCCACCCTTTAATGCCTGAGTTAGATTCACTGCATCTTCACTTAATTTATTGTTCAGATTTTGAAGCTGTTGGATTTTTTCCAGAAGTTGCCCTCTTGCTTCAATGCTTTTTTCATTTGAATTCTTTACTTCGGTTTTAAATTCCATTATTTTCTCACCAAGAGGTTTTAACAATAGATCAAGGCTTTCTTTATTTTTGGTCTTAAATTTATCACCGTTCTCTTCAAATATCCTGTTTGCAAGATTTGTAAATTCCAAAGTCATTTTTCCTTTTGAGTCTTCAAGCAAATTGAGTTTTTCATCAAAATTTTTCCGTTCATTTTCTATAGATGTATCAAGCTCTGTGATTTTATTACTTTTTTTATTATTTTCATCGAGAAGAACAGAAACTTTTTTTCTTTCATTTTCAAGTTCTTCTCTTAATACCTCAACCTGCTTAGCTTTTACTTCTGAAGCTGATAATCTTACAGTCAAAGACAGGATATCATTATTTTGAGCTTCAATCTTAGCCAAATTCTTTTCATGTTCAACTCTGAGCTCCTCTAACTGCTTTTCCTTATTGACCAGCCTTTCTTGCAAAACATAAATATCACCCTTTTTAATACTACTTTTCTTAAAATTTAGAAAAATCAAAACTGTTATTGCTATAAATACTAAAATCAAAACTATTAATGTTATTGTTTCCATATTATTTTTCTTCATTATTTAATAAATCTGTGAATTCTTTTTCAAGTTTAGTGAATTCTCCTCTTTGTTCATTTAAAATAT
>JAOZTV010000015.1 GCA_029939015.1 Candidatus Aminicenantota bacterium | reverse complement strand
GTTTTGCTATCATTATAATTATAATAATAATGACTCTTAATAAATTTTTCATTTTTTCTCCTATTTTAATTTTTTATTATTTGATCTTAGAATGATCCTATTATATTTGTTTTCCAACTCTTTTAAATCTTTACTTTTATCATTTTTTAAATATATATCAAAAAAAGTCAGAATTAATTCCCTTTGAAGCTTTATATCTGACTCGCCTCCTGGTTTAAACAAAGCCAAATCTGTAAATGTTCCATGGGAGAAACCTCTAATAATTGCTTGATAGCATATCGTTTCGGAATTATGCATAAAGGTTGAATAACGGATAAATGAATTTCTTCTATTATTACTGGAGACAAACATAAATGGAATCTTTATACTTTTATTTATTAAATCTCCAAATTGAAAACCATCAAGATTGATACCTGCCTTAATTAGGTTTGAACTTGCTGCCATTTGCCCAGCAGTAGCTCCTCCAACAGAATGACCCATAATACCGATTTTAGCAAAGTTAAAAATTTCTTTTAAGTTACAGCCTTTATTATCTATTTCTCTTAGTTTTTTAATTACTAATTTAGTATCCATTGCCCATAAGCGGGTACTTTTATTATGTAGAGGACTCAGTTTAATGAGATTTTTATATGCATCTGTATTTTTTTTAAGATTATCAGAGTTAAGAATTACATTCTGTAAGGCATTGATTTTTGTTCCATTTAATTCTGTAAAATGAGATTTGTAAAATTTATTATTTTTATCTGTTTTAATCACAGTTTTTTCATCTTTAATCAGGATTGCAGATTCATTTTCATGGGCTATACTTACTATTATATACCCATGACTTGCCAATTCTTCAAAGATTGTTTGATATACAGATGCAAATCCACTATAGCCATGATGGTAGATGATAATTGGAAATCTTTTTCCTGCTGAAGCTTTGATATTAGAATAGGAATTGCTAATAATTTTTGAATGATAGCTATTATAAAACATTGGCCATCCGAGAAATTCAGCTGATGCTTTAGTTACTGCTTTTGAGTGATAAGGTGCTTTTTTGTGTTCTTCAGATTGTGCAGGATACCAAAGTTCAAAAGATACTATCCGGTCTTTTTCAGAAGTTTTGTCATAAAAAAAAGTAGATCTGCTTATTGGATGTTTTCCAGTAGGCATTATAAGTTTTGGGGTTTTTGAATTAATTATATGTTTTCCAAATTTGAATTCTATAATCTTAAATAAACCATTTGTTTTTTTTGAAATTAATCTATAAGCAGTTTTTTTGTCTTTATTATTATGTTTGAAATAATAAAAACCATCTTCGTGGATTTTATTATTCATATTTTTAATTGAATTATTAATATATTTATCTGGATTACGTTTAGGTCTTTTCCAGCTGAATTTATATAATGAAATAATTGCATCTATCCCATATATTGGGGGAAGATCAGTTAAAAAGAGAATTGCATTCGCATCATAAAGAGTCTTAATTGCTTTAATATCTCTGTTTTTTTCAGCAATAGCAAGTTTATCTATTAAACTAACTTTTTTTCCATCTTTCTTCACTTTTGATTGAACCATGATTGGTAATATAAATAAAATCAAAATCAACAAAGTAACCTGTTTTAAATTATTCTTCATTATTAAATACCTTTGCTTATTTAAAAAAATCTTTAATTTTCTTTAATACGCCTTCAACTCGTGCATCATTTTTTTTGCTTAGTTTACCCATTCCATAAAGAATTAATATTATTATTATCGCCTTTCCAAGATTTTCCATTTATCCCTCCTTTTCTATTTTTGGAGTATAGTTTTTTCTGAATCCAAATGAGGAAGTCATTCCAGTTATTTTACCCTCTTTATCAGATTCAAATACACATTCTACTCGTAATAATTTATTATAAAGACCTGTAAATCTGGCACCTCCTTTAAAAATTAGTCTGAGTGGTGGGTTCTGGGAATCATCCAGAACTAAATTTCCATCTTTTATATAGCAGTCAAAAACATCTTTTTCAAACTTATATCTGCCGATATATTTTTTTAATTTATCTTTGGTTGGATTAGAATGGATAAATTTTTTATTTTTTGGGAAAGCTGAAGGCAGTATATAGTTTGATAATAAAATGATTGGATTCATCTGACCCATGGGATTATTAAATACCTGCTGAGTGATTACTACTACCATATCAAGGTCTGGAAAGATATGAATTCGCTGCCCTCCATGACCGGATGCTAAGAATGTTTTAACCTTTTTTGAATCAAAATAAAAGTCTCCACACCACCATTGGTATCCATAGTCCGGTGAATTTTTGTTAACCATATGTGCTTTGGTTGAAATTTCCACCCATTCAGATGAGACAATTTGTTTTCCATTCCATTTTCCATTATTTAAATATAGAAGGCCTATTTTTGCCATGTCTCTTGGAAGTAAATACAAACCTCCTGCCATATCAGTTAAACCATTGCTTAAACTATTCCATCGATAATCTGAGATTCCAAGTGGGGCAAATAAGTATTTATCTCCCAATTTATCTGCTGGTTCCCCTGTGCCTTGTGTAATTAATTCAGACATCATTAATGAAAGGGCACCATTATAATAAAAGGTGGAACCCGGTTTTGATGTTATCTGTCTTCCCAAAAGAAATTTTATTGGGTCTTTACTGCCTTGTGCCTGATTCCAATAATTACGGGAATCTGAATAGGGGAAAGAGTGTTCATCCCATTGGATTCCAGAACTCATGGATAATACATGGTGGAAAGTTAGTGAGTTTTTTGCATTATCTGATGCAATTAGTTTTTTATACCTTGGATAAATTTCACCCAGAGGCTTTTTCAGTAAGCCTTCTTTTAAATCAGGTATAAAGTTTTTATCCATAGCAATTCCAACTAGAATAGATCCTACACTCTTTGAAACTGAAGCAGTATATTGTTGTTTAGTTTTCGTGTAACCGTTTGCATAGGTCTCAAAAACAAGTTTGCCTTTTCTTACTATCAATACACTATGTATATTGGCAAATTTATTGTTTTTGATGTCTTTATCCATTTTAAATAATAACTCTGGATCCAGTTCTGTTTCACTGGGAGTTGTTTTTATCCACTTATTAATGTTTTTGCTTTCGTTATCTGGAAAAATAATCATTGATGTTAAAATGATTATGACAATAAAGATTATTATAAGACTTAATATTGTAAGTTTTTTCAAAATACACCTCCTTGTGATGCACATATTATATTTACTCTATGGATATTTTCAAGACAACTAAAGTAGTTTTATTGATAAAACTACTTTAGTTGTTGGTATATAAATTAATATGAATGGATTTGAATTGAAAGTAATATTGCTTTATGATATTATGAATAATAATGAATCATCTTACTATTATTATGTTTACGCTTGGTTTAGCTATTGGAATTCTTACAATTTATATTACTTATTTTGAAGAAAGAAAATATAAAACTGTTCTTGTCAGATATCTTCTTTATTTTATGATAGTTACTAATCTTGCTACTGCGATTAACTTATTTTATAATTATTTTTTGATAAATTTAATTAAAAACCTTGGATTTGGTTTTGCAAGAACTATTGAATTATCATATAGATTATTTGCCAGTATTTTGCTTGTTTTTGTTTTTGGGGTTTTTATATCTCTCTTTCGTAATTTGAATAATGAGAACTTTAGTAAAAAATATAAATTTATTTTACTCTTTATCTGGTTTATACTGATAATAATATTTCTTATAAACTTAGATTCTTTTTTTATTAAAAAAAAGGGAATTCCAATTCCTGTAATTATCAATATTATTATAGATTATTTGGGAATGTTGATAGTAACTTATGAAATTATCAGATCAATTTTTAAATCAAAAAACAATTTAGATTTGATAAAAAAAAACATTATATTAAAATTTTCCTATGGATGTTTATTTGTATTTTTAATAATTATTTCTATGATACCACTATCAATATTTACAAACATATCCAATGATATTCAAACTTTTATATCTTCTCTGATTTTCTTATTAATGTTTAATCTTATACCATTATTATTTATAAAAAAAGTGTTGCGACTTTATTATTATGACCTGTCATTAGATAAAAATTCTTCTGAAAATTTTAATAATCTTTTAGAATCAAAAAAAATATCTGAAACTGAAACTAAAATCATAAATTTAATCTGTGATGGACTTACAAATAAAGAAATTGCAGATAAACTGTTTTTATCAACCCAGACTATTAAAGACCATAACTATAGAATATTTAAAAAATTAGAAGTAACAAACAGGGTTCAATTAACAAAATTGTTTATAAACTCAAATAAACACAATACCTGAGTTAATTATTTCTTTTACAAAAGGATTTGCTGAATTAAAATCTTCCGGTTTATATGGTAATACTTCAAGATCGGTACTTATTGATAATGTGATTTGTCTGATTTTATTTCTGTCATCTATTCTATTGCCTTCAAATAACTCAGATACTATTGCAAGGTCGATATCGCTCCATTTAGTATTGCTACCATTTGCATAGCTGCCAAAAAGGATTGCTTTTTTTATGGGAATATTGTTTTTTTTAAGAGTTGCTAAATATTTTTTGATTATTTCCGTTATTTTGTCAGGGATTTTAGCCATAAAACAAGCACCAGTCATATTTTTCATTTTTAAATAAATTTTGAGCTACATCCATATCATTATCTGCTGATTTGATCCAATAATTAATATGTTCTATAGTTTCCATTTTCCAACAAAATTATATGATAAATATAGATATATTTCAACTAAAAAAAAAATAGTGCCATTTAATAATAAAAATACTGGCTTTGTATCCTATTAACTGTGTCTGAATCTATATTAAATGGGTTCTCTGGTTTTATGGGGAGATGTAGTTTAGCCAAGTCAAAAGGCAATAATTCGATTTTTTTATTATAGGCATTAATCATTAAGTACTGAAGGTTCAGTACATCTTCAATATTGTAGGAAAGAAGTGTATCTAAAGTTTTTTGATTTTTTTTTTTTTGATAATCTTTCCAGAGGTAAACGGCAAGCATACCGTCAACATCTGCAAGACTTCCGGTTCTTCCAATCCCGAATTGTTTTTCACATGACTTTAAACCGCCTGAATAACCGAGACTTCTAAGGATATATCTCAGGTCAAGCTGTATGTGATTTATATTTATATTGAAATACCTTTCAATAAAAGGAATATCAAAAGTTTTTCCGTTATATGTAATTATAACTTCGTATTTCTGAATATCTTTTTTAAAATCGTTCAAATTTTTTCCATTCACATAATAATTAATATTTGCACCATCATAAAGAGCAATTGTTGATATTATATCCCATGATTCCATACCTGTAGTTTCAATATCCAGATATACTGCAGAATCTTGATGTTCTTTAAATAATCTCCAATGTTCTTTGGATGGTAAACTATCATAAAAAAAACGAGCATTTTTTTCTATAATTTTTTCTTTAGATAAAACTATATGTTCTTCCATTTTTTTGCGTTTTTTAATTGACAAAAATTGTGGTGCTGATTTAAGAAAATCATCCATCGACTCTATTCCTATATCCCATATTTTTTTTTCAGTTGACGCTCCAACAGATGGGATATGTAAAAAACTATTATTTAACATAAATCACTCCTATTATTATTTTCTTAATAAAACATAAAAAAAAATTGATACAAAATGACAAATACTCCCAACTAAGACAAATATATGAAAAATAGCATGATTAAATTTTATTTTTTTTATACTATATATAACAGCACCAATTGTGTATGATATACCTCCTGCAAAAAGCCAGAATAAGCCTTTTGGATGCAAATTATTCATCAATGGCTTTATAAAAAAAATTATAAGCCAGCCCATTAGTATATACATAATAGTTGAAACTAAATTATATCTTCCGGTAAAAAAGAGCTTTAAAATAATTCCTGTTAAAGCTATTCCCCAGGCAAGGCCAAAAATCACCCAACCTAATGTCCCATTAAGAGTTACAAGAGTAAATGGCGTATAAGAGCCTGCAATTAGGAGATAAATTGAGGCATGGTCATTGATTTTTAATTTTTTCCTTAAGTCTGGTTTTTTTGCACTATGGTATAGTGTAGATGCACCATATAACAAAATTAAACTTGTTCCAAAAACACTAAAACTAATAATATGAAATACATTCCCATATAAAATTGAATAAATAACTAAAAATACTAAAGCAATAATACTTAAAGCAAAACCAATCATATGAGAAACAATATTAATTTTTTCTTCTGCTGGCGAATAATATTTTATTAATTCTTTTGTTTTCATCGTATAATTTTGCATAGAAAGAATAACCTGTCAAGAAATATGTCAAATATAACAACTGTCTTTTTTAGATAATTGAACGGAGAGTTTGAATCTTTGTTTTTGATTTTTTTAAAAAACTTGAAATACTTAAAAGATGAGAGAAAAACTGTTTCTTCAGAATTGACAAATTGGTAAAATATGCTAAAATTGTCTTTTGTGAAAATAAGGATTTAGAAAAATGATTATTGATGAGAGTAGAATAGACAAAAAAGGAATAAGGGTTAGTGATACTTATACTCCTGATGACAGACTTCTTTTGGATGGAGAAAGCTTCTTTAGAAAAGAGTTGTCTTTCTCGATTTCTATGCTAAGAGATAGTGATAAAATTAAGGTTGCTGGAAGTTTTAAGACTGACATTTCTGTTAGATGTGTCAAATGTCTTGAACATTTTGATTTTAATATTAATTCTAAATTTGATTCAATATTATTTCCTTTAAGTTTGGCAGACTTTAGTTATGCTTCCTTAAAAGAAGAGGAAATGGAATATATTTTCTATAGCAATGGTAAAATTGACATAGAGAAACTTATTATTGAGCAGGTAAACTTAAATATTCCTTTAAGGGTTGTTTGCAGTGATAATTGTAAAGGGCTTTGTTCAATGTGTGGCACAAACATGAATTATGAAAAATGTAAATGTAATAGTTCAATTGATGAAATAAATGTTTTTAATAACCTGAAATAAGATTTATTTTGGGGAATAATAATAAAGAGGTGAAAAATGGCATTACCAAAACGAAGACACTCGCATCAGAGAAAAAATAAAAGACGTTCTCATCACGCTTTAAAAGTGGAAGGACTTTCTACTTGTCCGCAGTGTAAAGAACCAAAATTACCACATCGTATTTGTACTAGTTGTGGTTATTATGATGGTCGTCAGGTCATAAAAGGTACAGAAGAATAAAATCTTAATGATTCCAGTCTTTTATTAATGTCTTCTGATATTCTTGCAGTTGATGCAATGGGTGGCGATAATGGTTGTGAAACTGTCATCAGAGGCTCAATTGAATATTTAAAAGAGAATAACGGTATTAGGATAGCTCTAGTTGGAAAAGAAAAACTTCTAAAGAAAGAGTTGAAAAAATATGGAATGGAAAATGACGACCGTATTTTTGTTATAAACGCCCACGAAGAAGTTTCGATGAAAGACCAGTTTCTCACATATTGGCGAAAGAGAGAAAAAACATCAATAAAAAAAGGTTTGGATCTGATTAAGCAGGGTAGGGCAGACTCCTTGATATCTACGGGAAATACTGGGGCTGTAATGGCAATATCTAAAGATATTCTTGGTATGTTGGATAATATTGACCGTCCAGCTTTATCTATTATGGTTCCAACTTTAAAGGGGCATTCCTTACTTGTTGACGTTGGTGCCAATGTTGATTCAAAACCTAAGAACCTTGTACAATTTGCACTCATGGGCAAGGTTTATCTTGAAAATGTTTTAGGGATAAAAAGACCACGAATTGCATTAATGAGTATTGGTGAGGAAGATTCTAAAGGCAATGAACTTACAAAAAACACATTCTCCATATTAAAAAAACTTGATATAAATTTTATTGGTAATATTGAGGGCAAAGATATTCATCTTGGGGAAGCAGACCTTATTGTTACAGACGGGTTTACAGGTAACGTAACTCTTAAAGTATCTGAGGGGATTGTTGACTTAATGACCTCATTATTGAGACGGGAGATTAAATCTAGTCTTTTATCAAAAATTGGAGTGTTCTTTTTAAAGAGTTCTTTGAAAAAAATAAAAAAGAAACTTGATTATTCAGAGTATGGTGGTGCTTTATTGCTTGGAGTTAACGGTGTTGTAATAATAGGTCATGGGCGGTCTAATGTAAAGGCAATTAAAAATGCGATTGAACAGAGTAGGGAATTTGTAAAAAAAAATGTTGTAAATAAAATAGGGCAGGAAATTGCCTCTATGGAGAAAATTTTTGAGGAGTTGAAATATGTATGAAGATAAAAAAAATGCCATAGTAACAGGTGCCGCAAGAGGTATTGGAAAGGAAATTGCGATAGGACTGGCAAAAAAAGGGCTAAATGTAGTGGTCTCAGATATAATGAAAGAAGAAGCAGAAAAGACTGCCAATGAAATCAAAAAATTAGGTGTTAAAGCAATCGTTGTAATAGCTGATGTTTCTAAACCGGATGATGCCGTAAGGTTAGTTAAAGAGACTGTTGATGCTTTTGGTTCTGTTGACTTTCTAATCAATAATGCAGGAATTACAAGAGATAATCTTGCCGTTAGGATGTCAGAGGCTGATTGGGATTTAGTACTTAATATAAATCTAAAAGGAACTTTTCTCTGTACACAGGCAGCAGTTAAGGAAATGATGAAAAAAAGATTTGGAAGAATTGTAAATATTTCATCTGTAAGTGGAATCTTGGGGACTGCTGGACAGGTAAATTATGCAGCATCTAAGGCAGGGGTTATGGCTCTTACAAAAACATTTGCAAGAGAATATGGAGCAAGAAATATTACCACCAATGCGATAGCCCCGGGATATATCATTACTGAAATGACAGAAAAACTCCCGGAAAGTGTAAGGGAAGAATATTTAAAAAATATACCTTTAAAGAGAGGGGGAACACCTGAAGATATTTCAAATGTAGTTAATTTTCTAATATCTCCCGAAGGTTCATATATTACAGGAACAACAATAAATGTTTCTGGCGGTTTAGTTATTTAGGTTAGTGTATAAACTACACACTATTTGAGTTTTTTGGCAAGAACTGAATTTTAGTGTATAATTACCTATGGTTATTTCAATTTAGGGCTATGAGCTCTTTATATTGATTTGACCAGATAGATTATATAATCCCTGTTGTTGGGGATTATTAATAAATGGAGGAAATAAAATGACAAAAGAAGAAATTTTAGTAAAAGTAAAAGGTGTTGTAGCTGAAAAGCTTGCTGTTGGTGAAGATCAGGTAACTATTGATGCAAAATTTGTTGAAGATCTTGGTGCAGATTCTTTAGATCAGGTTGAACTTATTATGGCTTTAGAAGATGAATTTGAACTGAAAATACCAGAAGCAGACGCTGAAAAACTTTCAACTGTTGGTTCAGCAGTAGAATTTATTACTGAACAATTATAAGATATTATGGATTTTTCAGGCAAAACAATAAAATTAAGACGTGTCGTTGTAACAGGCCTGGGAATTATCTCATCTGTAGGAAAAACTGTTCCTGAAAATTGGAAAAGCATTAGTGAAGGTATAGGTGGAATTACAAGAATAACCCATTTTGATCCAACTGATTTTACATCTCAAATTGCTGGTGAAGTAAAGGGTTATGACCCACTTTCATATTTTGACAGAAAAGAAGTTAGAAAATATGATCCATATATCCAGTTTGCTCTTATAGCCTCAGATGAAGCTATGAAAGATGCAGGTCTTGCAGGTAATAATGAAAGATATGGCACTTATATAGGCTCTGGAATTGGTGGTATTAAAACAATTGAAGATAATAAGGAAGTATTGTTAAAAAGAGGTCCTTCAAGGATATCTCCTTTCTTTCTTCCTTCTTCTATTGCAAATTTAGCTGCTGGTCAAGTTTCTATTAAACATGGCTTAAAAGGTCCAAACCTTGCTAATGTTACTGCATGTGCTACAAGTACTCATTCAATTGGTGATTCGTTCCGGATTATTCAAAGGGGTGAAGCTGACGTGATGGTTGCAGGTGGTGCTGAATATCCAATAACTGAATTAGGTATTGCTGGTTTTGCGGTAATGCGTGCCCTCTCAACAAGAAATGATGATCCTCAAAAGGCAAGTCGTCCATTTGATAAAGATAGAGATGGTTTTGTTGCGGCTGAAGGTGCTGCAATTATGATTCTTGAGGATCTTGAGCATGCTGTTAATAGAGGTGCGAAGATTTATGCTGAGATAGTAGGCTATGGTTATCGTGGTGATGCATATCACATGACAGCACCTGATCCAAATGCTGATGGAGCATATCGCACAATGAAGGCAGCTGTTGAAGATGCCGGTATTAAACCTGAGGAACTTGATTATATAAATGCTCATGGTACATCTACACCTTTAAATGACAAACTGGAAACATTGGCCATTAAAAGATTGATTGGCGATAAGGCATCAGAGGTTAATATTAGTTCTACAAAATCTATGACAGGACATATGTTAGGAGCAACAGGTGGAATTGAAGCAATTTTTTCTGTACTTGCAATAAAAAATGCTTTTATACCGCCAACAATTAATTACACAACTCCTGATGAAGGTATGGATTTGAACTATACTCCAAATAAAGGTGTAAAAAGAGATATTAAATATGCTCTTTCAAATTCATTTGGTTTTGGTGGTACAAACGGTTCAGTTTTATTCAAAAAATTTGAAGAATAAAATTTAAAATATTATATAGATAGAAAAGATGTAGTTATTATTTCTTTTCTATCTATAAATTTATTTGTTTGTTCAATTTAGGTATAAATTGATATTTGATTTCTTCCCATATTTTTTGCAACATATAAAGCTTTATCAGCATATTCAAATATTTCTGAAGATGATTTTGGCTTTGAGTTATGTTTAGAAGCTATCCCAATACTCACCGTTATCTTAGCAGTGTTTTTATTGTCTGAAAACTCATAATTCTCAAACTTTGCTCTTATGTTTTCTGCAAGAATACTTCCACCACTGGCATTAGTAGAAGGTAAAAGAACAGCAAATTCTTCTCCTCCATATCTGGCAAAAAAATCTGAAGATCTTATAAAAGTGGAAATAACTTTTGTGAGTTTTTTTAAAATATGATCTCCAAATGCATGTCCATAATTATCATTTATTTGTTTAAAATGATCTATATCTATTATTAAAAGACATAAATCCGTTTTATTTCTATTTGCAACAGCAAATTGCCTGTTTATCTCTTCCTGGAAATATCTGTGATTATATATTCCTGTTAATCCATCTTTGCTTGAGAGTTCTTTTAAGATTTTATTTTGATTGTTTAATTCAATGTTTTTGTTTTTTAACTCTTTTAATAGCTTTTCTCTTTCTTTTAAAATCAAATAATAATCAATTGCATGTTTGATTGCAGGAATAAACTCTTCATCAAGTTTCCATGGTTTTTTTAAATATCTGAAGACTTGTCCAGAATTTATTGCTGAAATCAAAGTTGATATTTCAGCATGTCCGGTTAAAATGATTCTAATAATATCAGGAAACTTTTCCTGTACAATTTTCAATAATTCCAAGCCGGATATTTCAGGCATTTTTAAGTCTGTAATAAGAACTGATATTTTAATTTTGTCCATAATTTTTATTGCATCATGACCGTTTGAAGCAAAATGTTTATTATAAACTTCATCTGATAATTCTCTTTGGATTGATTTTAATATACTTTTTTCATCATCCACAAATAAAACATTCATGTTTTTATAGATTGAATTAGTATCACTTTTCATACTTATTACCTACCTTTTTTTTTTGATTTTATATTTGATATAAGTTCTTGAATTGTATCACTTGAAAAACCTCCACCAAATAGGCTTTTATATTTAATTGATTCTATATCTGAATGTTTGTTAACAGTTTCTACAATTCTGACAGCCAAATTAAAAATTCTTATTACAACACGGTTATTGATCGAAGAATTTTCTGGTTCATGATGAAATAAAGCTGCCTCAACGTTTATACTATGTAAATTCCACAAGTTTAATAAATATGCTCCTATCTGAGTATGAGGAACATTATCATAGTTTAACTCTAATTCACAAGTATAGAAATCTTTTTCAGGATATGTATTAAAGTGATTTAAAATTTTTTTATAATCTTCTGAAAAATATTGAAGAAGAACGATTTTACCAATATTATGAGTAATTCCGATCGAGCTGAATTCTTCTTTAACATTTTGCTTATATTTTGTTTTATATAGAATCTTAAATGTATTATTTACTAGAGAAGAATTAAATATGATTTCTTCTAAGATCTTTTTCTGAAAATCACTCCATTTTAATTCGGAGACCATTGTTAATGTTAATACCAAATCTTTAATATTGTATAAGCCTAATAATGCAATTCCTCTTTCAATGGAAGTAATCTTATTTGTTATTCCATAATAAGCTGAATTTACAATCTGTAAAATCTTTGTTGAGACAGAAATATCCTCACTTATTATTGCTGCTATATCTTTATTTGATTTTCTTTTTCCTAAAGCATTTAATAAATTTGAATATACTTTTGGAAGGACAGGAATCCTTTTAATAGAATTTAATGTGTTCAGCAACTTTTTGTTATTAAATACTTCCTGCATTTGTAGAATATGATCCAATTTATTACGGAGAATATCTGGTTTCCACGGCTTTACAAAATATGTTGTTGCTACACCCTGTTGAATAGCAACAAAAACAGTTTCTTCATCAACATAACCACTTAAAATCACCCTGTTGATATATGGATGATTTTTTTTAATTTCTTTTAAAAATTCAATCCCTGATATTTCCGGCATTTTTACATCACTGACTACAATATTGATATTATTATCTTCAATGATTTTTAAGCCTGATTTTGCTGAACTAGCAGTTAAAACTTCGAAATCAGCATCAAATAATTCCCTTCTGATTGCTTTGAGAATATGTATTTCATCATCGACAAAAAGAACTGTTTTCTTCACGATAGCTCCTGATTTGCATTGTTTTCGTTGTTAATATGAAGTTTTATAGTAAATTTTGTCCCAACTTTTTTGTTTGATTCAACTAATAATTCTCCCTTATGTTTGTTTACAACTATATCGTATGAAATACCGAGTCCCATACCTGTTCCCTTGCCGACTTCTTTTGTAGTAAAAAAAGGGTCAAATACCTTGCTTAAATTCTTTTCCGGGATACCTGCTCCATTATCTTTGATTTGACAACAGACTTTGTCTTTTTCTATAAATGTACTGATATTTATTACTCCCTTATTTTTGTTTTTTTTCTCATCAATGGCCTGTGCCGCATTGACTATTATGTTTAAAAGGACTTGATTTATTTCACTTCTATTGCAGCTTATATCTGGAATTTCTGATAAATTTGTGACAATATCGGCTACATATTTATATGAGTTTTTTGCTATAACCAATGTGTTTCTTATTGAATCATTTAAGTTTATAAAGGTTCTGTTGTTTTCATTATCAACTCTGGAAAACCGCCGCATATTTTCTACTATTGATGAGATCCTCTCGAATCCATTTGTTGATTCCATAAATAGTTCATCAAGATCCTCTATAATAAAATCCATGTTTTTTTTCTTATTTTCAATTTCCTTTTTCAAAACTGAATTATCTATATCAGAAATAGAACCCATAAATGTATTTTCTGCAAATTTCAGATAATCTTTCATTTTATCAATATATTTTTTCAAAGTTCTGAAATTACTCATTACAAATCCAAGAGGGTTGTTTATCTCATGGGCAATACCAGCAGCAAGTCCACCCAGTGAAGCCATTTTTTCCTGTTGAATAAGAAATAATTGAGTTTTCTTAAGTTTTTCATTATTATTGATTTGCTCAACATTCATTTTTATCAAGTTTTGTTCATTTTCAATTTGTTTTGTAATATCACGTATAATTCCAATATACAAGCCTTCAATGTTGTTTTTATCTTTTAATATTATAGAAGATGATATAGTAACAATAATTTGTGTGTTGTCTTTTTTTTTTAGTGTTGTTTGAAAATTCTGAACATAACCATTTATGTGCATTTTATTTTTAAATCTTGTTCTTTCTTCAGGATTAAAATAAAGGTCATTTTGAATATCAATTTTAAATAATTCTTCCTTAGTCTCATACCCTAAGAGTTTAATCCCTGATGGATTTATATCTAATATTTTTCCCTTTGGATCACTTATATAAATCATATCTTTTGATTTGTTAAATAAGGCAAAATATTTTGAATTTAAACTATTTAATTGATTATTGACTTCATGTTCTTTAAGTAGGGCTCTAATATGAAAGTCAAGTTCAATTGGATTTATAGGCTTTGAAAGATACCTTGTCATTTTCAAATTGATACATCTGTTTAATAATTCTGTGGTTGGCGTGGCTGAATAAACAAGAATAGGGATTTCAAATTCATTTTTTATTTGTTCTGTAGCATCAATTCCTGTTAGCTTACCTTTTAGTATATTATCTAAAATCAATAAATCTGGAATGATATCAGTCCTTTTGATTTTATCAATTAATTCTTCTGCATATTCAAATTCTTCTATCTGATAATCTCCGATTTTTCTTGATAAATAATGAACTAACATTTTTCTTGATGCTCTGTCATCCTCAGCTAACCAGATTCTTTTTTTAATTTTATTCATCTCAATATTAAAAAGTCACTTATTCTTTAAAGCCTGTTTTTTTGATAATATGAAATCCGAATTTTGTTTTGACAGGATTACTAATTCTTCCACTTGACATTTTTTTTACAGAATCCTCAAATTCTCTTACCATTTGACCAGGACCAAACCATCCAAGGTCTCCGCCCTTTCCTTTGCTTGGGCAGATAGAAAATTCTTTTGCAAGATTTGAAAATGTAGTACCTTCTTTTATTTTCCTTGATATCATTTTTGCTAAACTCATGTCTTTCACTAAAATATGACTAGCTCTCCATTCCATTGCTAATATCCCCCTAATTTATTCTACTTTATAATATACCAAAATATTATATTTTCAAAATATATATTACCACAGACTTCTTACGTGTTTATAGTTTTGAATAAGTTTGTCTTTTGTGATTATAGTTGCATTTTCATCCCTTGCAGTTGCAACAATGATTTGATCTGCCGGATCATCATGAAAAGGAATAGGTAGTGTGGTTGAACGAAAAGCGATTGATGGAGTTAAAGGTATTAGTCTGAGTTTTGGCATATTTAGAGCCTCGGTTATCCATTCTTCAGGATTACATGAAATTCCAATCCGTTTTTTTTCTAGGAGTTTACTAAACTCCCATGGAGAAATCGCAGACAAAAGTATCTCATCATATTTTTCAGTGTTTTCTAGTATTAAATGGACTTTTTTAGATAGATTACTTGAATTCATATTCCACCAGATCCAAGTATGGGTATCCAATAAATATTTCATTTATATGCATCCCATATCTTTTCTCCAATAGGAGATATAATATCATTCTCAAAAACTAAAGATTCTGACAATTTATCTGCAATAGGTTTCTTTGATACAAAAGGAATGATTTCAGCCATAGGTGTTCCTCGTTTAGTAATTATAACTTTTTCTTTTGTCTCTGCAACCTGACTTAATATTTTCAAAGCACGAGCTTTAAAATCTGTAATTGCAAATGTTTTCATTCTTCAATACCTCCTGTTAATATAAGTATAGTCATTTTAACTGACTATGTCAACTTTTTAATGATTTAAATTTAACTCTATAAAAGATGGACAGGGATAAGTGAGTTTGCAAAAGAAATCAAAAAAAAAGTTTTAAAATTCAGTTTTGAAGAAGCACCTGTACTATTACTTGGAGAAACAGGAGTAGGAAAAAATCATATAGCAAATCTTATTCATAAATATTCAGGAAGAAAAGGGAAGCTAATAACTGTACATCTACCAACTCTTACAGATGGTCTTTTTGAAAGTGAATTATTTGGATATAAAAAAGGGGCTTTTACTGGAGCAGATAATGATAAAAAGGGTTTAATAGATGAAGCACAAGACGGTACTCTTTTTTTTGATGAAGTGTCAGAAATTCCTGTATTGCAACAGGCAAAATTATTACGATTTGTTGAAACTCTAAAATACAATAGACTTGGAGATTCAAAAGAATTAACTGGAAATGTCAGAATAATTACTGCAACAAATAAGGATTTAAAACAGGCAGTAATTAAGAACTCATTTCGTGAGGATCTTTATTTTCGTCTAAGCATTCTTGAAATATTGATTCCGCCTCTAAGAGATAGAAAAGAAGATGTTTTAATGCTTTTTGAAGAAAAGAAAAAACTCCTAAAGAATAAAGAAATTAGTGACGATTCTTTTAATATAATGCTAACAAGTGATACTGGTAAAGAAACCAAGAAAATGATACCGCATTATTTTGGGGTTTTAACTAATGAGAAACATATATATAGCTGATAGTAAAAAAGGTTTTTTTATACAGATATATGATTATAATGGAAATAAAATAAATATAATAAACCATAGAGTGAAGAATATTTCAGTTAGTTCTGAATACAAAAAAAAAGTTATAGATAAATTAAAAAAGTCCAAAGATTGGAAAATGATTAAAAAAAACAATTTTCTGTTTTATGATAATTTTCCCAAAATAAAGTCATTCTTAGTGAAAAATAATAAAATATTTGTTGCGACTCATAAAGTCGTTGACAATAAAAATGAATTTATTATGTTTGATAAGAGTGGTAAAATTCTAAATAAAGTGTTTTTACCAATGGAAAATGTTATATATACATTTGATAATAATAAATATTATTATTTAAAAGAAAATGAATCAACAGAATCTTGGGAATTATTCTCAATATTATTATAAAATGGAATTCTCATGAAAAAGTTCATTAATATCTACCTTTTTGTTATTATAATATTTATAAGTTTTTATGCACTTGATGCCAAGAAGAACAACAAAACCTATTTTAATAGTATTGGAATTGAATTTGTCTATATACCAGCAGGTCATTTTATAATGGGAGCACCTGATAATGAAGGAAGTGAAGAAGAACATCCCCAGCATAAAGTTATAATTAGTAAAGGGTTCTATCTAAGTAAATATGAAATTACGCAAGCACAATGGAAAACAATTATGAAAAATAATCCTAGTAAATTTAGTGGTAATAATAGACCTGTTGAATCTGTTACATGGGATGATATTCAAATATTTGTAAAAAAATTAAATAAAAAGGAAAAAACAATTAAATATTTTTTACCAACAGAAGCTCAATGGGAATATGCATGCCGAGCTGGATCTACAACTAAATATTATTTTGGCAATGATAGCAAGTTACTAGATGATTATGCATGGTATAGAGACAATTCTGGATTAACCACACATCCAGTCGGTTTAAAAAAACCAAATGTATGGGGGTTATATGATATGCATGGCAATGTCAATGAATGGGTTGCAGATAGATATAACAGTAAATATTATTCTAAAAGTCCTATAAAAAACCCAAAAGGATCAAAAAATGGCACATATAGGGTGTCAAGAGGTGGTGGCTGGGCAGTGTTTTCAAATTATCAATATTCTTTTGATCGGTTTAGTTATACTACCAACTGGGGTTTTAGTGATGCCGGATTTCGCTTATTAATGCTTGCTGAGTAATGTAGGTTTTATTCAGTTATAGAAAAATCTATGAAATATGGTTTTGCATCTTCATCAAAATCAAATGTTTTTATATCTTTTGATTTTCTAAATTGTATATATCTCAAAGCAAAAATCAAAATGAAAATAATAAAATAAAATGGAATATAATAAATTGGATTATTGAGTAAAAATCTACCTGATTTAATAAAACTAATAGAATAAAGTGATAAGAAAAGAATATAAACAACCCATAAAGTCTTTAGATTAATTTTACCGGGGATAGATTCAGTAGTAAAAGGGATTTTCCTAAAACTATAGAAAGTTATTTCCATTATTATTAGTGCAATAGAAATTCCAAATAATGTATGAAATAACGCAAATTTAAAGCCCCAGCAAAAATAATAAAAGAGTATGAATACAAGAGAGAATGGCAAAACGAATTTAAAAAAAACAAATTTTTTTATTGCTGAATTTGCATGTTTTATATCGTTGTTATTTAATACTATTTTAAATATCCAATTTGCTTCAAGGTTAACTGAAGTTGAAAAAATAAAACGCAGACCTATTATTAAAAAAAGAAAAATAATTCCTGGAATAATAACTAATATTGATTTAAAATTGTTGAAATAAACCCATCCCTTTTTCCAATATTGTAATATTATTTCTGATACTATTAGAACTACAGGGAATGCTAAGATAAAAATCAATTTAAATTTAAGTTTTATTTCTTTTTTAAAAGTATTTGAAATAAAATAATAAATAGCCCTTTGGATACCTGATTTTAAAATGAGGAATAAAAAGTAATTGTATATTATTTTTTTTAAATGATTTTTTTTGACTTTTGTTTTATTATTCTGGGTAATATTTAAAATTTTCTTTATTCCAAATGGAAGACTAACTATATAAATTGAAAAAAGTAGAAGCAAACTTTTTAATGCATAGATTGTCTGAATATTAAAAACTGATTCAATCCTGCTAAGTAAATGCTGATGTAAACCAGAGAACCATAAAAAAGGGAAATATAAAAGTAGATTAGAATTTTGATTTTTTAATTGTTCTAATGATTTTATAAGTAAGGGTAATTCAACAATCATAATAATAAAACCCATTAATAGAAGCGTTTTTATAATATTTGATGTAATTCTTAACAATTCACCTTTAAAAAAAACTTTTAATAAGGATTGTAAGGTAGCAACTATAAGAAAGATAAAAAGTGAAGAACAAAAGGCAGCAAAGAAATGTATTGCTAAATATTTAAAAAAACTTATGTTAAAAATATCTGCTATATAAGTTGCAAATGCAAATGCTGATAATAAGTTTAACGTAATTGATATCAATATGCATAAAATAATTATACTTAATGCTTTTGAAAAGAAAATCACATATTTACTAACCGGAAGATGAAAAAGATTTAATAAATCAATTTCGTCAAGATAAATATTGTCCCATACAAATATTGCAATAATTCCGATTATACCCATAGTTAGGGTAAAACAAAGTGAAATATCTATCCAGAAATAATCCATTTTTATAAGTGATTTAGGCAGAAATAAATATTTTGTAAGAATACTCTCAATAAAGAAAAAATTAGCTATAAAAAAAAAAGCAAGAACCGAAACCCAAGCTTCTTTTTTTTCATTGGCAAATTTTACTGCGTCATTATTTACAAATCGCAAAAGAAAATGCTTTGTAAGAATTTTTACTTTATAGATAAATAAGTAGAGACTGCTTTTTTTCATTTTATACAATTGATTCAAGACTGGTAATTTTTACAATTCTATCTGATATCAGGCTAACGTCTTTATTTTCAACAAGTTGTTCAAATATTGTATCAAGTGAAGGAAGATTCATTGTATTTTTTAATTCATTAACTGAATTATCAACAATAAGCTTTCCTTTATTTAGAATAATTACTCTTGTACATAATTTTTCAACAACTTCTAAAATATGAGATGAATATATAATTATTTTCCCCATTGAAGATAGCTTGGTTATAATATTTTTTATAATTGATGTAGTACTTACATCTAATCCTGAAAGTGGTTCATCAAATAAAATGATATCAGGATTATGTAAAATTGCAGCAGTTATAAGTATTTTTTGTTTCATTCCCTTTGAATAAGATGAAATGGGAAGATGCATATTGATATTCATGTCAAATTGCTCTAATATAGCCTCAATTTTTTGATTTAATAGTTTTTCTTCAATTAGTCTTAATCTTCCTGTAAGCTGTAGATATTCTAGTCCAGTTAAGTGAGTATATAATTCACTCTGTTCTGGTAAATATCCGATTTTTTTTTTAAATTCGATGATATTTTTGTTTATATCTATATTATTATATAGAATTTTACCGGATGATTGTTTTATTATTCCGGTAATGATTTTTATAGTTGTACTCTTTCCTGCTCCATTAGGTCCTAAATACCCAAGAATTTCTCCAGGGCGAACTATAAAACTAACATCATCAACTACCCTAATATTATTATATTTTTTTGTTAAGTTTTTTATTTCCAACATTTTATATATTATCATTATCTATCATGTTATTCAAATTTATTGATTTATCTAATGTTTTTTTTAAAAAGTAAAAAAAATTAGCATAATAAATCTGTAAAATTATAGTAATTTAAAAATATTTCTTGTCAGGCTACCCCAGGGTAGCCTTTGGCTACCTATAGTTAGCCTGTCTATACAACCGATATTACAAACAAATAAGGTGTTTTTTGTAGTTTGAAAATATCCAGCCTACCTATAGGTAGCTAATCGTAGAAATTACATTATTTGTGCCAACAGAGGTATAGTGCTGATAATAGGAACTATAGGT
>JAOZTV010000531.1 GCA_029939015.1 Candidatus Aminicenantota bacterium | reverse complement strand
TATATGCAGCAGGCGATATTCGAGAAAAAAAAATTCGTCAGATTACAACAGCTGTTTCAGATGGTACAATAGCAGCTATAAATGCAATTGAGTATATAAATTCTCTATGAATGTAATTTTTTAGTTTCAAAAGTAAAATTAGTATAATTGTCGCTTCCGGTGATATCTCTTTCGCTAACGCAAAAAATTGTGCTCAATTTTTTTCTCCATGTCCTCAGTCATCCGGGCATTCCGGATTCCCTGCGGGGCACGCTACAGAGAAATGCACCTCACGCTTAAATAATTCTTTTCCACTTAGAAAAACTTATTACTTACCAATTTATTCATTTGACAATTAACACAATCTCCTTTAGTATGGTTCATAAAGGAGTAGCAAATGAAAAAAATTTATTTATTGTCTTTACTTATTGTTATCTTTTTAATTCCAATATATTCAGAGACTATTGTAATTAAAAAAAACAATTCTGAAAACATTCAATTAATATCACATGAAAATTGGAAGCAAACTACAAAAACTTTAAAATCCGTTAATTTGAAAGTTGGAGAATTGTATAGGTTAAGTGCCAAAATAAAAACTGAAAATGCTATAACTAATGCAATAGACAGATATCCTACATCTATTGCCGCCTGTTTAACGATGCAGTCTTTTCCGTTTACCAATCACTCGCCAGCTGTTGGAAATAATACAGACTGGAAAGATATTTCAGTTGAATTTATTGCAACAACAAAAGAAGACAAAATAAGAATTCATCTTGGATATAATGGAAAGGCAAAGGGTAAGGCATGGTTTAAAGATATAAATCTTAAAAAAGTTTCAGATATTTCTTCTTATATTCCACCTGAAACAGTAAAATGGTTTGACAAAGGTTATAGATACGATGATAAAGGTTGGATATTTGTTCATATTGAAGGTAAACCCTATGCAAGAGGTTATCAATACGGTTATCTTCTGTCTGAAGAAATAGTTTCATATTTAAAAAAACTTGCTTATGAAGAAGACAAAGATAATATTCTTAGAGGTTGGAATAGCCTAAGAAGATTTACAGATTCAATAATGCTCAGAAGATATGAGGATGAGTATATTGAAGAGATGAAAGGAATTGCAGATGGAGCAAAAAAGAATGGTGCAAAATTCTCAGGTAGAGATATTGATTTACTTGATATTGTTACCTTAAATTCAATTACAGATATTGGTTCAATAAATAGTGCACTGAGATCAACTGCAAACTCAATTAGTGGAAAGAATTTTTTCAAAACCGAAGATGAGCTAAATATTCCGTTAAAACAACATAAATGTTCTGGCTTTTTAGCAAATGGTCCTGCAACAAAAGACAATAAAATTGTATTTGGTCAAATTTTCATGTGGGGTGGATATACCGGAGTTCACTGGAATGTAATATGTGATATTTTACCTGAGAAAGGCAATCGTATAGTATATGAAACCTATCCTGGTGGTATTCATTCAGGTGCAGATTTTTATATTAATAGTTCAGGTATAATGATAGGCGAAACAACAGTATCCCAAACCCCTTTTAATCAGGATGGAACGCCACAATCAAATAGAATAAGAAAGGCAGCACAATATGCAAATTCAATTGATGATGTTGCAAAAATACTGAAATTTAAAAACAATGGTATGTACACAAATGATTGGCTAATTGGTGACACAAAGACCAATGAAATAG
>JAOZTV010000530.1 GCA_029939015.1 Candidatus Aminicenantota bacterium | reverse complement strand
AAAACAGGGACAATATCCTGTTATATATCTTACTTTTAAGGATGTAAAGGAAAAAGATTGGGATAAATGTTTTCAAAAACTGTGTGCTTTAATTAAAGATGAGTATCAGAAACATAATTATCTGCAAAAAAGCAATGATTTAGATGAATTAGATAAAAAATATATTGATAGAATTACTACAGGTGATTGTGATGAGGTTGATTTGTCTGAATCTTTGAAAAATTTATCTAAATTTTTACATCTTCATCATAAGGTTAAACCGTTTATACTTATAGATGAGTATGATACTCCGATAAATAAAGGTTATGATTCGGATTACTATGAAAAAATTGTATCATTTTTGAGGAATTTTTTATCTGGTGGTCTAAAGGATAATGTACATCTTGAAAAGGGCGTTTTGACTGGAATATATAGAGTCGCTAAAGAATCTATATTTTCAGGCTTGAATAACCTTGGAGTTTATTCAATTCTTGATAATTCTTATTCATACTATTTCGGATTATTGCAAAAAGAAGTTGATGTAATACTTCAAGAATATAAACTTGATGATAAAGTAGATGATATTCAATCCTGGTATAATGGTTATAATTTTGGTGGAAAAATCATTTATAATCCATGGTCAATAATTAATTTTGTCTCAAGAAAGGGAGTGCTCAAAGCGTATTGGATACAAACAAGTGAAAATGCAATAATAAGAAAGCTTATACTCTCTGAAAGTATTAAAAAAAAGAGTATTGTTGATCTTATATCAGGAAATGGCATAATAAAAACACTTGATGAACATATCTCTTTTAAAGATCTTGATGAGTCAAAAGAATCATTTTGGAGTTTTTTGACATTTTCAGGTTATCTAAAAGTTGAGCCTACTGAATTTAAAGATATGGATCAATATTATAGACTTACAATCCCAAATATTGAAGTAAAGAAATTTTATAAAGATATTGTACTTACATGGTTAAACGATACGGTAGGCTCTGAAAAGCTCGATTATATGCTTGAATCATTGGTTACAGGTAATATAAGAGTATTTGAAAAGTTATTAAATGAATTTGTTTTGAGTGTATTGAGTTATTATGATACGGATAAGGATGAGCCTGAAAAAGTTTATCATGCTTTCTTTCTTGGATTGTTTTTAAACCTTTCAGACAGGTATGAGATAAAATCAAATAGAGAATCCGGTTATGGAAGATATGATTGTGTGTTAATACCAAAAAACATTACAGGAAAGGGTTTTGTAATTGAGATAAAAAAAGTTGACAGGTTAATTGAAGAAGAAGATTTTGACAAGGCTATTAATTCAGCATTAAGTCAGATAAAAGAAAAAAAATATGATCAGGTATTAAGAGAAAGAGAAATTAAAGATATTACACATATAGGAATTGCAGTAGAAAATAAAAAAGTAAAAATGAAGACTGTGCAGATAATAAACTAATGTTTTCACTATTAATCCAAGCTATTAAAAAAGAGGTGCTTATTAAAAAAATTATAATAATATCCATTATGGGCTTATTTTTTGTCTTATCAATTTCAAATTCAGCTTGTAAGAAGAGTGAGACCATAGAACCAGAACCAGTAAATAATGAACCGGCTATAACTTATGAATATGATAATCTTACTACAGGAGATAAAACTACATTCGAAATAAATGATATGATTTATGCTAAAGGTACTGGTAAGATAGCAGCAAGTC
>JAOZTV010000198.1 GCA_029939015.1 Candidatus Aminicenantota bacterium | reverse complement strand
AAAATTTAATTTAAGGAGATCTAAATGAAAAAAACTATTTTAGTACTAATTTTTGTTATTATCACATTATTTACAAGCTTATATCCAAAAAAAATACTTTTACCGGAAATAGCAAATCCTTTAGAAATTTTGCTTGATGATAAGAACATCTACATTACTGAAAATGTGAGCATTTATATATATTCGTTAAATAATTTTAAATTGATTAGAAAATTTGGTAAAAAGGGAGAAGGTCCAGGGGAATTTAAAATAAGTGCTGATCAAATGCTCTCGGTTAGTCTTAATAATAAAGAAATAATTGTTAAGAGTATTGGGAAAATTTCATATTTTAGTAAAAATGGACTTTTAAATAAAGAGATAAAAACATTACCAACTTTTACCTGGGCTTTACATCCAGTAAAAGATAGATTTGTTGGTGTTGGGGCAGTAAATGAGGGAAAAGGTTTTCTAGCTATAAACATTTATGACAAAAAACTCAAAAAAATAAAAGAGCTATCAAGAATTAGTGAAGAAGTTGTTAGAGAAGAAGGGAAATTTAAATTTTATTTTCTTCGTGTTCCTATTTCAGTCCCAACATCTTTTTCAGTTTATAAAAATAAAATATACTTCTTCTGGGAAAATAACTCAAAGATAAAGATTTATAATGAAAATGGAAGTTTAGAAAAAAATATTTCTGTAAAAGAAGATAAACTCAAGCTTAGTAATGATTATAAGAAATTGGTAATAAAAAACTATAAAAATGATAAGTCTATACCCGTACCTATTTATCAGCGAATGTATAAAAACATACAGTTTCCAGAATACTTTCCTTTCATTAGAGATTTAAGAGTTGCTGATAATAAAATATATGCCATTACTTATAAGACAATTAAAAACAAATCGAAACTAATCATATATAATCTAAAAGGTGTTTTATTAAAAGAGACCTATATTAACTTAATTCAAAAAGATGCAATCCGGTACTACCCATTTACAATAAAAAATGGAAAAATTTATCAACTTATTGAAGATTTACAGGATGAAAGCTTTTATCTTAACATTATGGACATTTAAAGATTATCATACTAAGATATGTGTAAGGTTAGTTAACGAAGAAGATTGGTTCGATATCAAGTATAAAATCCAAATTATTTTTACGCGAGTCCTAAGCTCATTTCAGTAGGAAAACAATGTGTCTGTTTTAAAGGTTATAAAACAAGGTTTATATTGGAGTGTTACTTATTCTCCAATGATCTTGAAGGTTAATTGATTCCTGCTTTTTACACTGAATTTCTGGAATATTTTAGACGTATATGTTTTTACTGTATTTATAGATATAAATAGTATATCGGAGATTTCCTTATTGCTTTTTCCAATCAGGATCTGTTCTATGATTTCTCTTTCTCTTGCTGTTATTTTATGTTTTTCACATAAAATATTAAGTGATGTTTTTGTTTTTTCTTTATTAAGAAAAAAATCTCCTTGTTTTAAATAATAAAATTTATACCAGATCAGAGAGTTGATATTTACTAATAATAAACTGAAAGGGAAAAAATTCAGTAGAAAGGACATTTTTTGAAAAGCATCACCATAAACAGTTAATAAGACTAATATAAATGAAAAAAGATATAAGAATGAAAATTGTTTTATTGAATTCGTATTAGATTTCTTTTTAATAGAATTGATTATTGAATATATGTTTAATAAAATGATACAAAGGATAACAAATAATAACCAAAATAAAAACCATCTAAGCCATATAAAATCAGATTTCATATCTATGAATATAAAGCTATAAACTAAAATACCAAATATAGTTGCACAAAAGAACAGAAAAAGAGAATATATAAATTTAGATATTTTTTTGTTTTGTAAAAGTAAATTGGTTTTAAAAAAATAAAATGTATATAGAATTGTACTGCCAATCAATAAAAGTATAAGTAAAGCTGCGAAAATTGGGCTTTGAACAAAATTTGGAAAATTGTTTTTATATAAATTCATCAAAAAATAATGATAGATGAATAATGCAAGAATATAAATATTATAAAAGAAGATAAAATACAATAGACTTCTTATAAAATCCTTACGATGTTTTTTATAATCCTGCAAAATACTGAAAAAACTGACAATTCCAACTATTAAAATGAATGCAACTGTTATTACTGTGAAATGATTACTCATATTCAATTATAATATATTCAATGTAATTTTACAATCAATAATAAATGATTGTTTTAAATATAGTACTTTAGTATATATCTGAATTTATATACTTTATAGTGATTGGCTTATTCTGTTAATAGTATATATTGCTGAAGGATTACAATGAATATTTGATTTTGATTGTAGTTACTAAAATTATATAAAAGGAGAAGAAAAATTATGAAAACAATTTATTTTATTATTTTAATGTTATTATTAACAGTGTTCACATTTGGGGAAAAAGTAGCGACTCTGCCTGAGGTTGTCAATCCCACATCATTTACACATCCAATCACAGTAGATGGTAAAAATATTTTTATTACCGATGGTATTAAGGTGTTGATCTACTCAGCAAAAGATTTTAAATTAAAAAAAATGTTTGGAAAACCAGGTGAAGGTCCTGGGGAGTTTATAGGGTCTGATGGAGGTAAAGCCATTTCTGCTGACGTTACAAATAAAAACATTATTGTATCCAGTGTAAATAGAATATCTTATTTTACTAAAAGCGGAAAATTTATAAATGAAATAAAAACCTCAGAGGGATTCAATTTTGTCACTTTTGAAAATAATTTTGTTGGGACCACCTTTATCAATGAAGCTAAAACCACTTTCTCAGGTCTGTTTTTTTTCGATTCGAAGTTCAAAAAAGTAAAAGAGTTAGGCAGATCCACTCAGTTTTCACTTAGAACAAAATTCACGCCCTTCTTTGTTCTTAGAGCCAAGCCAATTGTATATAGGGGCAAACTATATGTAAGTAATCCAGATACAGGAGCCATAGCTATATACAACCTAGATGCAAAAAAAATTAAAACCATTACTTATGACTATGAAAAAATAAAACTCGCCCAAACCCATAAAAATGAAATTCTGGGATTCTATAAGAATGATGTCAGGATAAAACAATTTTTTAATATGGTCAAAAAATTAATTGATTTTCCGGTTAATTTTCCAATTATGAAGAATTATCACATTTCTGATAATAAAATATATGTATTGACTTATAAGAAGAAAGGCAAGTCAAGTGAATTTGTAGTTTTTGATTTAAATGGAAAATTCTTAAAAAAAATCTTATTCCCTCTTAGAAATATAACTTTGGTTGAGACAAATCCCTATACCATCTTTAATGGAAAGATCTACCAGTTGATTCTTGATGAGGATTCTGAAAAATGGAATTTACATATTGATGATTTAAAATAATAATAATTTTGTTTTATAGAGATAATCTACATTGGAGAGTTGTTTACTCTCCAATGATCTTGAAGCTATTTGTTCCAATTCTGTATCATATTATTATAAAACGTATTCGATATTTATGATGGTTTAGGGAATACTAAAATACAAAAAAAAAAGCATGAAGTATGAATGCAAATTATTTTAAATTCAAAGGTTTTACTGTAAAGATATTATGCCCAAAAAAAAGGGGTGATAAATTTATCTATAAGAATGGAATTACAATGAATCCTATCTATATTATACTTTCTACGTTTTAGCTGATTTAGAGTTTTTCTTTCAAGAAATCTTTTTCCCATTAGAAAAACAGCTGTTACAAAAACTCTTTTTTTTTAAATTACTTTGACTTTTATATAGTATTCTTACGAACAGATGAAAATAAAATTTTTAAAGTTGTATTTCACCTGCCAATTGTTTTGGGCTAAGGAGTTAAATTTCTATTTCCCCGATTTTGGTTTTGGTAGATTCTCCAGATTCAATTGCCATAATACATTTATTATCTTCCATTCTCCCTTCTCTTTTACAAGATGCAAATAATCAATATACTGTAAACATACAGTCTTTACTGTAGCTATATTATTATAGATATCAAGTATTTTAACTTTAATGCCCCATTTTTCTTTTGGAACATTTTTACCGGGTCCCATTTTTGTATAATCCATCATTTTTGTCTTATCAGCTTCCCGATACACTTCCTTCCCTGTTCTTGGGTTTTTAAAAAATGCTCTTTTTAATAATTTTTCATGAAGTGCCTTATCCATTCTTTCAACCTTACCCTCATACCATCCTTCAAGATAATTTAATGCTGCAGCTTTAATAGCAGCCTTTTCAACTTCCAGATTTCCAGCTATCAAAAGACATGATGTTAAAACAAAACTTAAGATGATCATTCCAATAATAAAAATATTTTTCATAATACCTCCTGTTTTTTCAACCTTTAGTAAGGTATGATCAAGATTATACGGTAAATAATAATTTTTGTTTATTTTTCACTTTTGTTATAACTTTATAAAAAAACTTCATTTAATACTTTGTTTATATTATTAATACTAAAAAGTTCTCAAACTCAGGTATGAATTATTAGATTTGATGTTAAAAAAGTTGTTACATTTGTAACAAAATCATAAAAAATTAATTATATAAAGAATTTGGATGAAAATTAGATTAGATTTCTATATAATAATATTTGGTTATAAATTATACCGGTAGTGCCGGAAGGAGTTATTATTATGATAAAAAAAATCATTCTTATTGTTTTTTTGTTTTTCTTTTTACTAAATACGATGTTTTCTCAGGATATACTAGAAAGTGCTAAAAAGGGTGATCTGAAGAAGATCATTGAAATAGTCAGCAAGAATCCTGATTCAATTAATAAAAAAGATAAAAATCTTTTTACAGCTATTCATCATGCAGCAAAGTTTGGGAGTTTGGAAATTATAAAATACTTGCATGTGAAGGGAGCAAAACTTAATTTGAAAAATATAGATGGTGAAACTCCAATACATTATGCTGCAGGAGAAGGGTTTATTAAGATAGTAGATTTTTTATTAAATAATAAAGTTGATATTAATATACAAACAAAATATAAAAATACCCCTCTTGATTATGCAATCTATTTTAAAAGAAATAAAATGGTTAGTTTTCTTTGTAGTAGAGGGTGTAATTTTTCAATAAAAAATTCAAATGGAGAAACCCCTTTAGATAAGGCTCTGGAACAAAGGCAGAATGAGATCTCTCAAATTTTGAAGAAAAATGGTGCAAAACATACTCCAGTCCAGGATCCTGAGATAATTAAGTTGAATGAATATATGCATCGAATCGCATTTGTTAATATGGGGAGGCCGAATGTACATGCCATTATTAGCACTAATTCAGTTCTCCTAATTGATACAGGATATTTCAGGATGATAAATAAATTAAAAAAAGCTGTTAGTAAAATTGGGAATAAACCTGTGAAATTTATTATTAATACTCATATGCATCCTGATCATGTTAGGGGAAACTCAATTGGAGACAAGAAGTGTGTAATAATTAATTGGGAAAATTTGAAAAAAAATGTTGCTAATAAAACGATTAATCTTGAAAAAGGAATGTTAAAGGGTAAAAATGGAAAGTTTTTTGAAAAATATTACTCTTTTAATTTTAATAATGAGAAAATATTAATTATTCCCTCTGCTGGAATTCATACAAAGAAGGATCTATTATTGTACTTTAAAAAACCGGGAATACTTTTTATGGGTGATCTCCTAATTTCAGAGTCTTTCCCATCTGTTTATATAGAATCTGAAAAATATTTGAGATTATTAGAAAAATTAATTCTATTTTTCCCTGAAGAAACAATTTTTGCTGGTGGTCATGGCGAAAAGTTAACAAAAGATGGATTGATCAAATATAAAAAGATGTTAAAAAACGTTTCAGATCTGGTGAATTCAAAGATAAAAAAAGGTGAAAGTTTAGAAAATATTAGAAAAGATAAGATCTGGCAAAAATACGATAAATACAAACATTTTATTCCTATTCTGGATATTAATTACTGGATAGATGCTGTTTACAGATGTTATGAAAAGAACTTTATAAAATAAAAAAAAACTTTGAAAAAATTAAAGTAACAAAAAA
>JAOZTV010000197.1:3427-6028 GCA_029939015.1 Candidatus Aminicenantota bacterium | reverse complement strand
ATTCTTCTCCATAAACTCTTTTCAGAGTTTCAAACTTACTCCCCTCTCCAGCACTCCTAAATCCGTGAAAATAGTAAATCCTTTTTTTTATAATTCTTTTCATTTTTTCTCCATTTTTTAATTATATGTAATTATAATACATCCACTATAGCATTCTGAGGTATAGTGAATTTTTCAAATAAACATATTATGTAAAAAAAAAAAAAAAAATTGCTTTTTTTTCCCCTTTCTGTTAAGGTAAGTTTACGATTTTAGTTTAGCCTAAATTTTAATGGAGAAAAATTTGTTGTTGAAAAATAAATTAATCATTACTTATTCAAATCAAAAAGCCAGAGAGTTAATTTCTAACAGGAATAATCTTTTTGACAAAGTTATTACCCTTGATAAACTTATAAATGAATTATTTGAAAAAAACTCATTATTAAAAAAAATTGATTCTTTTTTTTCAATTGGACTTATATATAAAATTATTAAAGATGAAGACATATCATACTTCAACTATCTGAACAGCAGTAGCAAATCACTTGATACTATTTACTCGTTTATTCTTAATATTAACAGAAATAGTATTGAAATGAACCGCTTGCACAAAGGAGAAAAGCTGGATGCTCTGGAAAAGATAAACAAAAAATATCAGGAGTTTAAACAATCTAATGGTTTTGCTGATATTGCTGATATTGAGAAAATCATTTATGACTATATTAATAAAAACCAAAAAATATTTGATGAATACTCAGAGATCATACTGGATAGTTTCAACTATAATGGCATTTCTTTTTTGAAATCGGAATATCAGAAAAAAATAGTAGGTATTCTGTCGAAAGAAGCAGGATTGGTAGAACAAATTGAAAAACCACTATTAAAAGCAAAATTAATCACTCCTGCAAATGATGTATTTGATAGTGTCGATGAAATCAAAGCTGCCTTTAAAATTGTCAGAAAACTCATGGAAGAAGATGAGAACCTCAAAGATTCTGATATCTGTATTGTAACATCTGATATTTCTGAGTATGCTCCTTTATTCAGACTGTATCTTGAAGAGTTTGCATTAAAAGGCTGGGATTCGCTAGGTAGACCACTTAACTTATATAAGAATAAAAGACATTATACTCCCCCATTTATCAGAGAAAAATTCGATCTGATAGAGGAAAAAATTAATAAAATCAAAGCAACTTCCTCTTTTTATGGAGTCAAAATTAATAAAAAAAAGCTAAAAGAAAAGCTTATAAATGAAACTTTCATCTTAAGTGATAAAATTGGAATAGAACTTACAGAAACAAACCAATTACTCGGATCAAGCAAAAGATATAAACATATAATCTTCATCGGAACTGATATGACACATTTCCCTCCAATGGTAAAGGGTAATTTTCTATACAGTATTAGAGATGAACAGGAATATTTTTTCAAAAATGACATTTATTTAAATTCAAAGGTTCAATATGATGAATTAAAATCACTTTCTGACAACGTATATTTAATAACAGCAAGTTATAAGGATAAGAAACAATTGACTGCGTCTATAATCATTGACAATTTATTTGATAATTCTATCGACCTTTCTTCTATCAGATCAGTCAAGAAAAAAATTGAAAAAACAGAATATCTTGATTCAATTTCTTCAAAAGAGCTAACCATTTTTGATGGTATAAATGTAAATGGAATAGAAGCCGATCATTTGTCAGCATCTCAACTTAATTCTTATAGCACTTGTCCCTTAAAATATCTCTTTTTATATAAATTAAAAATCCAACCACCGGATATGGAGGAAGAGGGATTTGATATTATGGAAAAAGGAACCTTAATGCATGCCTGTTTTGAGTCTTTTTCCAAAAAGGTTCAGGGTATAAAAGACCTGGAAACCGAAACTGCTTATAAAATCATGTCTGATGTACAGGAGAAAGAATTTAAAAAGTACATTGAATCAGAAGGTTTAAATAAGAATATCAGGCATGAAATTTATTTTGTGGATTTAAAAAAAGGGCTTGATGGTAGTTCAGAGAAAGGATTGCTTGCCAAATTTGTAGATCATTATCTGGAAAATATGATTGAATTAGAGTTTTTTAATAATAGTGAATTTGAAAAAGAATTCTTTCTTGATACAGAACTAAAACCTTGTGAACAGGAAAATGAAAAAGACTCATATCTTATAAAAGGAAAAATTGACAGGTTTGATAATCTCTCAGACGGAATAAATATCATAGATTATAAATCTAGTAAAAGGGCCGTTATAGAACAGAAAAAATTAACAGAAATAGCATGCTTTAAAGATTTTCAACTTGGAATCTATATGTTTTATGCAAAGCAGGTTTATGAGACAAAAAAGATTAAATCTGTCTATCAGACATTCAATACAGGAGATATTAAAAAGCTTTATATTGATTTTGCGAAACTGGCAACAAACGAAGATGATATCCCATTAGTCAGAAAAAATGCTACAGGAATTCTATACAATAAAAATTATGAGGATGACTTAAGAAAAAATATTTTTAAAATAAAAAAATTAATAGAGAATGGCAATTTCGGTTTTGACAATAGCAGTGAAGAAAATTGTTCCTGGTGTGATATAAAAAACATCTGTCATCAGTCTGTTTTATTAAA
>JAOZTV010000197.1:0-3327 GCA_029939015.1 Candidatus Aminicenantota bacterium | reverse complement strand
AGACGATGAGTAATTTGAATAAATTTACAATACAGAAAAGTTTTGCTGTTAATGCAGGAGCTGGATCAGGAAAGACATATATTCTCAGTAGAAGATATATTAATGCTATTTTGGGGTTTGACCTTTTTACTGAAGATCCAAAACAGGACAGAGGTCTTGATAAGAAAAAATATAATGAAATAAGAGATATTCTAACCCTTACCTTTACTGAGGCTGCCGCTTCAGAGATGAAGGAGAGAATATTCGGATTGATAAAAAAAATTTTAACTCTCTTAAATACAAACTTTGAAGATAAAGAAATTATCGGCATGAAGACAGTCATTGAAGGATTTGATACTGATCTAAAAGAGCATATAAAAGACAGCCTGCAAAAGGCAATGGAGCAGAGCAGTGAAGCCAACATATCAACCATACATTCTTATTGTACAGACCTGATCAGATCTAATGCAGATATTGTAAAAATGGATGGAGAGTTTAATATCATTGTTGACCATGACAAAGAAAGAATAATTGACAAGGTTATCTTTGAAACTATGAATAAACAGGAAAACAAAGATAAGGTTATAAAATTAGCCAACACTCTTAATATAAAACTATTGGATAATTTAATTAAAAAATATATTAATACTGCAAAATTCAGAGACGGATTTAATGTATTTAATAAAGAATCAATTAATACAGAACTCTATAAGGAACTTATAAGGGATTTATATCCTCTAAAAGAATATAAAGGTGCACATAAGAATGAACCTGCATTGAAAGCATTTAATAACTTTACAGAAAGTTTAGAAAGGTTTGAAGGAAAATCAGAAAAGGAATTTCTTGAAAAATATGAATTAAATAGTTTTCGCAGACCAAAAACCATAGACAAGATCGAATGGGAAGAGATAAAAGAATTAAGAGAAATTAATAAAAACTATATCTCTGCCTATTCTCTGATAGATGAAGAAAAGGAAAAAACTTTTTTTAATAATATTGACTTATTAAAAAACATTCTCAACGAGATAAGAGATAACTATATAGACCGTATCATTGAGAATAATGAACTTGATTTTGACAGTATTATAGAGACTGCAATAAAGATCATCCATAAAGTAAATACAGGATTTAAATATATTATGGTTGATGAATTTCAGGATACAAATAGTAAACAATACGATATTATAAAGGGGTCAATGGGAAAGGATACAAATCTCTTTGTCGTTGGTGATAGTAAGCAGTCTATATACTCTTTTCAGGGTGCAGAGATAGAAGTATTTAACGAAGCAGTTAGAAACAGGAAACTTATAGAAGAAGTTGTGCCTATGTCAAATAATCATAGAAGTGACGGTCTTGTACTGGATAATATAAATAAAATCTTTGAAGAGATATTCAGGTCGGGTAATAAATTTAATAAAATCAAACAAAATTATGAAGCAGAGCCCCAAGCACTTAAAGTATTTAATAGTACAAGAAAAGATATGGGCAGTTTTAAATTACTAATATCTTCAAATGATAAAAATTCAAAAACAGAAATGGAAGATATAAATGAATATGAGAATATTGCTAAATTTATTGGAAATATAAAATCTGGAAAGATCTATCCTCATATTAAAAAACTAATAGATCAGAAAAAAAGAGCAATAGCAGTCCTTTTTGACTCCAAAGCAAAAATGCTTGAACTCAAAGACTTTCTGGATAATCTTGGAATAGAATCCAAGGTAAGTAATAGTGAAAATTTCTACTATTCAAAAGAAGTCAATGATATTTTTAATTTGTTAAAAGCTATACAGATACTACAGGCAGATAAGGTTAATTATAATTCGAATGAAAAATACTATATTGCAGGTGCATTAAGGTCAAATATTTTAAGATACAGTGATAATGAAGTAAAACAATATTTAGACAATAATTCAATTCCTGATGATCTTATTGAGCTTGTAGAATTATCAAAAAAAATAATACTCTCAGAGCTGGTTAAAAATATATATGAAATATATTCTCTTGAAACTATTTATTCTTATATGGATAATGCAAGTCAGCGAATTATGAATATACAAAAATTCCTGACGGATCTTATTGAATATGAAAAGCTAAACGGAGATGATTTTAAGGAATATCTTGATCGTATAGAAAACAATATCTATTTCAGTGAAAATAAAGAGGAATCAGCATTTTACAAAAATGAAAATGTAGAAAGTCTTGAATTATGTACAATACACAGCACAAAGGGACTTGCCTACCCAATGGTCATCCTTGCTAATAGTAATAAAAGTTTATTTAAACAGGTAACCACAGATACTATTAAAAGTAATGATATAACTTTTTCAGATGGAGATTTCACCAGTGCTGATAGGATAGAAATTGCCGGGTTTAAACTGGGGAATTATGAACCAATAAGTTTAAGGGTCTTAAAAGCAATTGACAAATTAAAACATCTTGCAGAAAAGAAAAGATTATTTTATGTTGCACTAACCAGAGCTGAGCATGATGTAGTAATTTCCGGAATGTTAACAAGATCTAAAAATGGAAATATAAGTCTTGGTGATGACAGTTATTTAAGCATGGTTGTTGATGGATTAAAATTAAACAAAGAAGAATTATTTGAGCAATCAGATGACATCTGCATAAAAGGATTGGAAGAAATAAAACCTACACCAAAATATATAGAGATAAAAAATGAAGATATAAAATTAAAAGAGTTACATTTTACAAACCGGACTCCCATTAGTGCAACAATGGAAAGTGATGACAAAACAATAATAACAAAAAACAAAAAAGCAGCAGATATTGGCACTCTCACACATAGATTAATTGAACTTTTCTGGGATAAACTGGAGGACGGAAAGTATCATAATTATTTTGAGAAGTTTGAAATATATGATAAAGAAGAACAGGAGAAAATCACTGTTTATCTCAATACATTTAAAGAATCTGAAGTATATAGATTATTAAGATCGGGAGTGAAACATTATTTTGAATTTGAGTTTAGTAAGGATGATAAAAGGGGTTTTATTGATCTCTTATATTTTAATGAAGAAAAAAATGGCTGGAAGATTATTGATTTTAAAACAGGTAAAAAAACTATAGAGAAAGAAGAGAAATATCAGGAGCAGTTATCTTTTTATAGAGGGGTTTTAGAGGGAGAGAGTGTAAATATTGTTGGGGCTGAGTTGTTGTGGTTGGAAGAATGATTATGAAAAACAAATGAAAAATAAAAGACAAATTAACCGAGTATCTACTGTATGCAACTTCGAACGGAGATGTAAAGGATCGTCTAATTATCCAACTTATTTACACGAACCCTTAATATAAAAAACCAAATAACCAGAGTGGTATTTTATTTCC
>JAOZTV010000196.1 GCA_029939015.1 Candidatus Aminicenantota bacterium | reverse complement strand
ATATTGTCGTATAGTTTCAGCAGTTGAAGAAATAGGACTTATATCAACTTTTTTAGGATTATTTAATATCTTTCGTGAAAGTTCTACAATATTTTTTGGCATAGTTGCTGAGAAAAACAAAGATTGTCTCTTCGCTGGCAATTTATCAATAATCTTTCGAATATCATGAATAAAACCCATATCAAGCATCCTGTCTGCCTCATCCAATACAAAATATTTGACATCCCTTAATCTAATAAAACCCTGATCCATTAAATCCAAAAGTCTCCCGGGTGTTGCAATAAGAACATCAACTCCATTACGGAGTGCATTAGTTTGTTTTCCCTGGGTAACACCACCAAAAACAACAGTATTTTTTATTCCTGTAAATTTCCCATAAGTTGTAAAACTCTCTCCAATCTGAATCGCTAACTCACGAGTAGGAGTGACTATAAGTGATTTAATTTTATGAGAACCATAGTTATTTTGTTCCAAAAAAAGATGTTGCAGAATTGGTATAGCAAAAGCAGCAGTTTTACCTGTCCCAGTTTGAGCACTTCCAAGAACATCATTTTTTTTTAAAATAAGTGGTATAGCTTTTTCCTGTATTGAAGTTGGCTCAATATAATTTTCTTCTCTAAGAGCCCTCAAAATAGGCTCAATAATTTTTAAATCTTTAAATTCCATTTTATAATATCCTATTACATATTTTATATAATAAGTTTTTTCTCCTCAATTAATATTGATTGTGTAATATTCTCTTAAAAAACACATTATAATTTTATCAGATATTGCATTAAATTCCAATGCTGAATTTTTGTGTTAAAAAATTATACTTCATAATGATATAAAAAATAAAAATGTTTCTAAAATCAATGAAGTCTTCTGCAAAATATAAATGTATAAAAAAATCAACTAAAAAGTTGACAAAAAAAACAAAAGAGTTTATATCTAGTAGTGTAAACTTTAAATGGGGGATTAGATGGAATCTACTGCAAAGGATTTGCGTTTTAATACTAAAGAGTTGCTTGAAACAGTAAGAAGAGGAGAAGAAGTAGTGATAACTTACCGAGGAAAACCCTGTGCAAAACTGGTACCTCTAAATAAAAATAAGAATTCTATGGAACATGAGAATGAATTATTTGGTGTTTGGAAAAATAATAAAGAAGTTGAGGATGTTTCAGAATATGTTGACAATTTAAGGAAAGGTAGGTTTTAATGCTTATTGATACAGATGTTTTTATCTGGTATATGAAAGGAAATAGTAAAGCTCAAGATATATTAAAAAAACAGTCTGATTTATTTTTATCTGTTGTGACTTATATGGAATTAGTACAGGGTATGAGAAATAAGAATGAATTAAACATATTAAGAAAAGCTCTAAAATCATGGAATGCTAAACTAATATATATTAATGAAGATATATCAATAAAATCTATGTTTTTTGTTGAGCAATATTATTTAAGTCATTCTTTAAGATTAGCAGATGCACTAATAGGTGCTACAGCAATTTCTAATGGAATGGTATTATTAACAGGAAATGACAAGCACTATAAGATAATAAAAAATCTTCAAATAGAAACATTTAGACCTTAAATACTACTATTAAACGCAAAAACATTTGATCCTTGTTTTATTCCTGAGTGGTCTGATACTATTTTACATTTTACTTTGAAAATAAATAGAATTTCTCTTTTCTCTGTATCTAAGGTTTCAAAATTTCCTTGTCCTTTTGAAATTACTAAATCTGCATTTTTGTATATATTTTTGAATTCGTCTGTTGTTTTTTTAATGACTGTCCCTGCCATTCCCATGCCTGATTCAATAATTGTTGTAAACTCTCCTATATTTATATATTCAGCATCTTTTTTTGTCATATCATTTATTGCTGGTTTTGACTTTACTGCATAATATATATCGATGTTTTTATAGAGTTTCTTTATTTGCTTTATAAAGAATTTATCAAAAACTGCCTCGCCTGCATTGTCTGCGATATAGAGTAGGATTTTACAATTATTTAATTTATCTCTAAATTTATCAAAATCATTGATGTCAATTTTTAATTTATCAAAGTCATCGAGGTTAAGGTCAAATGTTTGAACTCCACCATAATCAATTATATTGCCTGCAAGAGCATAGCTTGCCGCTTTAAATAATGGATTATCAGAATTATTAATTTTGCTTTCAAATACTTCTGCAAGTTTAAGTATCATATCATTCTGGTCTTTTTTCAATGAAGCATAAGGATCATAAGTCTTAGTTTCTTCAATTACAATATCATATAGTAACTCTGAAAATTCAGGAGGAGTAAGTTTTTTATAATCATATTTTGCAGACCTTGCTAATGCCTTTTGCATAATAATATCTTTTTTTGTTTCATCAAGATTAAGAAAATCAGATACTCTTATTATTTGATTTAAAATACAGGATATACATTCTCTTTTAACTTTCATTTTTTGTACCTATTACGAGTTTTTTAACTCCGCTTTTTTTTATTATATCCATGATTTTTACGACCATTCCGTGCGAGGTCTTATTATCTGCTTTTAGAATAATTGCCTTATCTTTCATTTCAGGCAGTACTTTTTTTATTTTTTCTTCAAGCTCAACTTCGCTAACCTCTGTTTTATTTAAAAATATTTTACCTTCTTTGTCAACAAAGAGTGTGAATTCTCTCTGCTTGACGGTATCTGAATTCTTTGTTTCCGGCAATTCTAATTTAATTCCCGGTTGTTCTAAAAATGTTGATGAAATGAGTAGAAATATCAAAAGTAAAAACATAACGTCAATTAATGAGGTTATATTTATTATAATTTTTTTTTTTTGCTTTATTTTAAACTGCATTTTATTTATTTACTCTTTTTTCATCTTTGAAAATTGTAATTTTCCTTAATAGAGCAGAAGAATGCTTTTCAATTTCAAGAATTAATCCTTCTGCTTTATTTGTATAATAATTATAGACAATAAGGGCAGGAATACCAACTACTAAGCCTGCAATAGTCGTAATCAATGCTTCGGATATACCACCTGCCATCATATTTGCCTGTCCCATTCCTTTTATTCTTATTACATCAAAGACCTTTAAAATACCTATAACCGTTCCTAAAAGACCCATAAGTGGAGATATACCTGCAATCGTTTCTAAGATACCAAGACCTTTTTCAAGAGCAAATACTTCCTGTCTTCCATGATCGTTTAATACTTCCTTTATTTCTTCCTTTGAAAGATCTTTATTATTTAGCCCTACCTGAATTATATTTGCAAACGACCCCTTATGCTTTTTACAAATTGAAATTGCAAGCTCAATATCATCATAGTTCTTTATATTATCTAATACATTTACTATTTCGGGGATGATTACTTTTTTTCTTCTTAAAGATATCATCTTTTCGACCATTATTGAAAGTCCAATTATTGAACTGAGTAAAAGTGGATACATCATAAAGCCACCCTTGCTTAAAAAATCTATTACACTATTTAACATCTTAACTCCTATAAATCTAAATTTTTAATTTCTTCCTTTAATTATATATACAAACTTACCTGTTATTTCAAGATATTCCTCTGGAAAATTTTCTGGCAGACTAGGAAATGGAGAAGAAATCCTTATTGCATTATAACTTGTCTCCATCAACGATTTATGTCCATTAAATCCTAAAACTTCTAATTGTTCCATTTTACCATCAGGATAAATTCTGAATCTTACTAAAGTTACACCTGATATTACCCCAAGTTTTGTAAAAGCAAGTGGTGGGAATATATTACTCTGTATCTTTGCTTTAAGCATTATCATATATGGGGCAAATTCCCAATTATATGTGTTAAACGATAACCCACCTCTTTCAAGGCTTTTTGAAAGAGGATTATCATGTAAAACAAGTCGTCTCATTTTTGAAATTCCTTGTTTTATCGGTGGGATTTCTTTCTTTACTTCTTTCTTTAATAGTTCCTCGATATTCCTGGGTAAATAATCTCTGAGATCTTTTTCTGTTTTTTTTTTCTTTTCAGGTTTAATTGTTTTTTGGGGTGGAGGAGTAATCATACCTTGAGGAATAGGTACTTCGTAAGAATCATAATCTCCTTTTGAATATGCCTCTTCAACCTTCAGTTCTGGTTTAATCTTCAAATTCTTGGCAATAGAATCTTTGTCTGAGAGTAATTTTGCCTTTTTTGGCTTTTCAATTTTTGTATTTTTAGGTGTTTCAATTACTCTTTTAGGTTTATTTTCACTATTATTCTGTAAATCAAAAACAATTGGTTCTGATACAATTTGTTCAGGTATTTTTGAATCAAATAAATTAAGAAAATTTGCTCCATCCCAAATCAAAAAGAGTAATATATGTATTAAAACTGAAAAAACAATAATATACACTCTATCCTTTTGATTCAAATCTTTTTCCCTATATCTAAATAAATCAGAATTTACTTTTTAATTATAAATTATTATAACAGAAAACTCTAATGAGTTATAGATGTGAGTTATAAGAAAAAAGTTTCACTATACTTAAACCTAAATAATTATTTACTCAAAATACTTTTTATTTTTTCTTTATGTAATAAACTCTTGAAATAAAAATTTGTTTTTTAATTATGTTGAATAAAATTTTGAATGATATTATAATACAGCTATGGAAAAAGAAAAATTTTTGACTACGAGTGTTTATACTTTTCGAGATATAATCGAAGGTAATTATCAATATGTGGACAAGACAAAATATATTTATGAGATGGTAAACCATTTTAAGGGTCAATACTTTCTCGCACGTCCGAGAAGATTTGGAAAGTCTCTTACCCTCTCAACCTTTAAATCCTTTTTTCAAGGTAAAAAAGAATTCTTTAAGGGTTTATATATCTATGAAAAACAAGATTTAGAGTGGAAAGATTATCCGATTATACATCTTTCTTTAAACAGAATGGGGGCAGATACAGCAGAGGAGTTGGAAGAAAATCTTTGTCTTGCATTAAAATATATTGCAAAAGATAATAATGCTAAACTTGAAACCAAGAGAGCATATCAGAATTTTGAGGAATTAATAAGAATATTATATGAAAAAGAAAAAGTTGTCCTATTAATAGATGAATACGATAAGCCGATTCTTGATAATGTAAATAATGTAAAGGAAAGACAGAAAATAAAGGATAAATTAAAGAGGTTTTATTCGGTCATTAAAGGTAACGAGGAACTCTTAAGATTTGTATTTATTACAGGAGTTTCAAAATTTTCAAAAGTATCAATATTTTCTGATTTAAATAATCTTGATGATTTGACTATGAATACGAAATTTGGGACAGCTCTTGGTTTTACTCAACAGGAAGTTGAGGATAATTATGGATACTTAATAGAGGATATTGCAAAGAGACAGGGCAAGGATTATAAAGATTTATTAGAAGTTTTGAGAGTAAATTATAATGGTTACAGGTTTTCAAAGAGAAGTGAGAGAGTTTATAATCCGGTATCTTTAACAAAATTTGTTCAAAATGAAGAGATAGAGCATTATTGGTTTGAGACGGGAACACCTACTTTTTTATTAGAGCTGATGAAAGAGAAAGATTACGATATCCGAAACCTCGAAGCCCTAAAACTAAATTCTGCTGCATTCTCAACTTATGAGGTGGAAAATTTAAGAGTTGAGCCTCTATTATTTCAAACAGGATATTTAACAATTAAAGATTATAACGAGGATTTTAACGAATATACTCTTTCTTATCCTAATCTTGAAGTAAAATCTGCCTTTCTAAACTATATAACGGATTATTTTACTCCATTGTCTAAGGAAGAAGCACCACAGTATTTAAATGAATTGATACGAGCAGTGCTTGGAAATGATGTTGATAAATTTATGAAAATATTGAGTGTGTTCTTTAAAAACATAGATTATGATTTGCACATAGATAATGAAAAATACTATCAAACAGTATTTTATGTTGTATTTGCAATTTTGGGTTTAAAGATATCTGCAGAAGTAAAGACAGCAGACGGCAGGATAGATGCTGTAATTGAAACAGATAAACATATTTACATTTTTGAATTTAAACTTTTTGATACGGCAGAAAA
>JAOZTV010000195.1 GCA_029939015.1 Candidatus Aminicenantota bacterium | reverse complement strand
CTATTATTAAATAAATTTGGACTTAAACCTAAGTTGACCGATTCTTTCGACGATTAGACTAAATTCTGTTGCACCATAAGGTTTCCCAAAAACCCTTATTCCATTCTAAATTATTCTTGCCTGTCCCCAAAATGGTTATCAGGATTTGACATATCAAATAGTTAAAAATATTAATGGAAAGTCAATCTCAGACATGAAAGAATTGAAATATAAGATTGACAATAACTCAGGCACAAAAGGCCTCACCTAAAATCCTTAAAAGATATGGGGTTAATTTCAGTTCATCAAAAGATCTTAGATAAAATTTCTCGGACAGATTCCTATATCTAAAATTTTCAAGCTTTTCTTTATTGCAACCAATGTCATCGACTAAATAATTTGTGTTTTCTCTTGACAGGAAGAAAATTTTGAGTATAATGTGACTGAACGTTCATTCATGTGAACGGACGTTCAGTTCCAAAAGGGGGTTGAAATTGAATGAAACGCAAAAAAAAATACTGAAAAGTGCAATCACTCTATTTTCTACTGTTGGGTTTTTTGACACATCAATGAAAGATATTGCTAATAATGCAAAAATCGCTGTGGGTACAATTTATCTATATTACAAAAGCAAAGAGGAGCTACTTGGAGGCATATATAAGTACTCTTCTGCAATTGTTTTGAAAAGAATAAAATTAAAATTAAAAAAGGTTTCTGATCCACTTGAAATGCTCCGAATCATTGTAACTGAAAGTATTGACCTCTCATTAAAAAACCTGGATGTCTTTATGATCCTCTTTGTTGACCATAAAAAAATGGCCATTAAAAATGAAAATAATTCCACTTTTAATAATATTAACGAGTACATTAAATTGGGTAAATCAATTCTGATCAAGGGAAAAGAGGATGGTATTTTTGATTTTCCGGATCATGAAAATTTCTTTTCAGGTATTATGGGTTTTTGGAGTTCTATTATTTTAAGAGCAGTCCTGACACCTTCAAAGTTAACAAATAAACAGATTAAAGAAGAAACACTAAATCTTTTTGAAAATACAATAATAAAAGGAATAAGGTGCAATAAATGAATAAAATAATTATCCTGTTAATCATACTTTCCGGTTTTCTTTATGGAACAAGAGACCTTAGTATCGAAGATGCAATTAGAATCTCTCTAAAAGAAAACCATGATATCAAATCAAAGCTGTATAAAACACAACAGTTAAAAATTGAAAAAAAAGAGGCCTTGTCACAATATCTTCCCCGAATAAATGCCACAGCTTCCATCACACATCTTAACGACCCGATCGAGCTAAATCTGGATCCATTAAGAGCTCTGCTGATTGGGCTTGAAACTAAGGGAACCCTTGCTGACTTGAATCTTCAAACCATTATCAATAGAGGAACCCCATTGACTGACGCAGAGCAAACGGCATATACAAACAGCATTAAAGCTGGCTGGGAGTCGGCAATTCCATCGCTCAATATGCAGGTCCTCGATCAGAACATTATAAGGATGACCATTGATTTTCTCCAACCGATCTGGATGGGCGGCAGACTCAGGGCATTAAATAGAGTTGCAAATATTAAGCACCTCAGTGGAGAGTACGACCTCCTGCTGACCAGAGAAAAAATTATGGAAGAGACGGTAAGGATATATTTTCTAAATAAACTCCTTGAAGAGACCAGAAACATCTATGCAGAGGTAGAGAAAGGTGTAAAGGAACATGTAAAAAGAGCCGGATCCCTGTACCAGGCAGGACTGATAGCAAAATATCAGTTGACAAGGGCAAAGGTTGCATACTCTGATGCAAAGGAAAAAAGGCAGAATGCAGAAGCTGACCTGAAAACCACCAGCTTAATTTTAAAAAACATGTTAAATATAAAGAGTAGTGAAACGGTTTTGCTGTCAACCACCATCCCATATATTTCCATGAAAAAAAATGCTGACAAATGGAAAAGAGCAATTATTAAAAAAAACGGTACCCTTGAAAAAATTCGGTTGGGACAGAAACTGGCTCACCAGAAATTAAAGGGTGACCTTGGAAAATTTCTTCCACAGGTTTTTGCATTTGGCTCGTATGAAGTTCTAAAGAACGATTTATCCGTACTTGACCCCAAGTGGAAAGTAGGATTGGGTGTCAAACTAAACCTCTTTTCGGGAGGCGAAAAGATCTATCAGTTAAAAAAGAATAAACTCTTTGAAAAAGAGATACTCGAAACCGAAAAAAATGTCTCAAGCCTGCTAAAAAAACTTGGAGATAAACTTTATTTTTCAGCTGTTAAAGAGAATAATAAGATCAAAAATTATGATGTTAGGATTGAGGAGGTTGACGAGAATCTAACCCTTGCCAAATCCAGATTTTCTTCGGGATTGGGTATTTCACTGGAGGTTATTGATGCACACCTGCTTAAACAGAAAATCGAAACAAATAATCTGGCTTCCCGTTATAAATACCTGTCTTATCAATTAAAACTAAATGAACTTTCCATGAATCTGGAAAATTATATAAAAAAACTGGAGGAATAAAAAATGAAAAACCAATTACTCATATTAATCGCAATCCTGGTTATTGCCGGCTGCTCAGTGCCAAAAACATCATTTCGTCTGGGTTATGTTGAATGCGAAGAGGTTGATGTTGCGTCAAAGATTCCCGGCAGAATTCTCTCTCTAACAGTCAAGGAAGGTCAACACGTAACCGCTGGACAAAAACTGGCTGAACTTGAAAGCGGAGCGATTCGTGCAAAGGTTGCCCAGGCAAAGGCCGCTCTAAATGCAGCAAAAGCCCAGTTGAAAATGGCAAAAAAGGGACCCCGCCCTGAAGAAAAAGAAATGGTTTTGCGTCAGTTCAATATTGCAAAGTCAAATCTAAAAATTGTTCAGCGGACTTATGAAAGAATTTTGAAAGTATATCAGGAAGGTGGTGTCTCCACACAGGAAAAAGAAGTGGCAGAATTCCGTTGGAATGTGGCTAAAGAGCAGTATGAGAAAGCCAGAGCTTATAAAAAAATGATTCATAAGGGTGCAAGGTTTGAACAGATACAAATGCTGGAATCTAAGGTAAACGTCTATGCTGAAAAATTAAACGAGGCAAAGGTCTATTTAGATGAGATCTCAATTACAGCCCCTCAGCCAGGCCTAGTCAAGCAGATAAACTCTCAGGTTGGAGAAATCATCACAGCAGGCTTCCCAATCATCTCCCTTCTGGAAGAAAAACAGTACATCATATTCAATCTCAGAGAAGATGAATTTAAAAACTTGAAAATCGGAAATAAACTCAAAATCGAGATTCCAGCAATTGAAAAGATCGTTGACCTGGAAGTCTTCTATATTGCACCACTGGCTGATTTTGCTAAATATGAATCCACAAAGGAAAAAGGTTCATGGGACATCAAAACATTTGAAGTCCGTGTAAGAATACCTGTAAATCTGAAAAATTTGCGTCCTGGAATGACTGCCAAGATTTTCTTATAAAAAAATAAATTAATGTGAATTCATCGAGAATATGATGTTTAAACTAATATACAGAGAAATTAAGACATCTCTAAAATCAAAGACCTACCTATTGCTCTTATTGGTAATTCCATTACTGATAAGTCTGTTTATAGGTCATATCCTGGTAAAGACCAGATTCCCAGTCAATCTGCCGATTGCAGTATTTGACCAGGACGGTTCAAAAATCTCAAGAGAGATTATAAACTATATGAATACAATGCCGGGAATTGCTATTAAACATAGAATAATGGGTATGGAAAAGGGAAAAAAACTTTTTCTCTCCGGCAAAGTAAGGGGAATTGTCGTCATTCCAAAGGATTTTTCACGGAAGATTAATCAGGGAAAGCAGGCAAGATTAACAATATACGAAGATTTCAACTTCCTTCTCCCCGGGCGTACCATCGCAAAGAGCATGGTAATTCTAGAAGGCTGGCTTCAGAAACGATTTTTCAGTGATTTCTTCAAAAAAAAAGGGGCATCTGGATATTCAACCAGAGCTCTGTCCAACCTGGGGCTAGTGGAGTATCATAAGCTCTTCAACCCTAACCTTGAATACACACAATTCTTTCTTCCTGGGCTGTTAATGGCAATCCTATATCTGGTTCTCTGTGTCCTCTCTGCCATAGCATTATTTCGTAACCACTTTTTATATAAGGGCGTTTCAAGATATACATTTCTATTTGTCAAGATTATATCGCATCTGATAATTTCGGTAATCCCCTTCCTCATCATATACGGACTGCTCTTTCCCTGGTTCTCATTACAAACTGGTGCTTTCCCCCAAATGCTACTACTGTATATCCCATTTTCATTGGCGACCTTTCTTCTCGGGATGTTCATCTCTGTAATTGTCAGAGAACCGGTTTTTACAACAGAAGTCATGATTACTATTGGAGCCATCAGCTTTATCATATCTGGATTTACTTGGCCGGTTAAGATGTTTCCTGGATTTATTAAAGTTTGTGCGATGATTGTTCCTTTGACAGAATTTTTGGATAATTCCTTGAAAATATGGTATGACACCGGGGTTCATATTCATGCAGAACGTCTTTGGTTATTTGTCCCGGTACTCTTATTACCAACTATTCTAATGATAAGGAGAATTTTCAATGAAAAACGCCTTTAAATCTGTTAAATCAGAACTTAAAAAACTCCTCACAAAGGACATCATGGTCTATTTTGTATTGTTGCAGATCATTGGTCTTTTTTTTATTGCATCCATCTACGTCAACAGAGTTGGCAACGCATATCCAGTTACAGTTGTGGATCAGGAAAATAATTCAATTTCTCGAATGATTATTTCCTATCTTGACAGTTCGCCTGAATTAAAAGTAACCCTTGTTAGTCATACACTGGAAGTAGCAATGAATGAGATGAAAGCGGGTAGAACAAATGCGGTTGTTTTTATCCCGAAAGGTTTTTATTCAAAAGCATTGAAGAAAAAACTTCCTCATGTCAAGATCTTCGTTGACAGTCGGAATCTGATCGTTGCAAATTCAGTTTTTACTGGATTAAAAAAAACAATCGGAACCCTACTTGTAGGGTCAAAACTGAAAATGATGCAGAAATACTTCCCTGTTCCTGACCGTCTGATAAAGATCATTCCGATAAAGCTCAGTGGAAAACCAATTGGGAATGCTGAGCTGGACTATTTCCACTTCATGTTGATTATGTACTTTATCATGATCATTCAACAGAGTTTGCTGGTAGGATCATCTCTGGGACTGGCAAGAGAGTCAGAATTTTGTACTTTGAAATCCAGCATTACAAATGCTGGTGGTCATATCAAATACCTGCTCTACCGTCTGATGGCAATCATGACAATCCAGAGTGTTTTACTAATTCTTTCAAGTTACATCTTTTATGGTGTGTTGGGCATTCATTCACAAAACCTTTTATGGTCAATGGTTTACCTGTTCATGTTTTCAGTAGCAACGACCAGTTTTTCTCAATTTCTAGGGCTTTTCTTTTCAAAAAGAATTCATGTACTTCAAATACTGGTTTTTATATCCATCCCATCTTTATTGGCATCCGGATATATATATCCTCATGAAAATTTCCCGGATAGTCTGCGTTATTTCTCATATCTTCTACCCTCAACTCCCATCCTAAACAGCTTCCCCAGATTGACAACCCTTTCAGGATCCGTCCCATATCTCTGGCATTATATGTTTCATTTAATATCACTTAGCATATTCTATTTTATAATATCAATACTGTTTCTTAAAACAAAAAGCTCCAATAGTTTTTCTCTTTTAAAAAAAAAGATGAAGACTGTTTTTTGTCAGCCAAAAGCATAATTCTACAGCAATTCTAAATGTAATATAATTTCATAAAATTCACCGACAAAGAACAAAAAAAAGCAAGAAATATATATTGTGCCTGAGACAAAATATTGACAATTAGTTTTTTTTGCATATACTTTATCTTAGGAGGGTAAAATGGGTCGAGTAAGGAGGTATTTTGTTGGCGAGGAATATAGCTCTTATCATATCATTTCCAGAGTAGCAGGTGGTAATCTTATTTTGAGTGATAAAGATAAGGAGTATTTTATTAATCTTATGTTTAAATT